>JAKEHD010000487.1 GCA_022615215.1 Blastocatellia bacterium | reverse complement strand
GGCGGAACTCTCTTTGCCGGGTCTGCTTCCATTCCTTCGACGGGCGGCGGAGGAGGATTCAACAGAGGCCCGCGCCCATGGTCTGCGAATGCGCCAAAAGTCGTGCCCCAGGCGGTCGTAACCGTTGAGCACTATAACCGCATAGTTCGCATGATCGAAAAGGGCACGCCCGTAGAGATGGAAGTCAATATAAGCAGCCGCTTCTACGATCAGGACTTGAAGGATTACAACGTGATAGCCGAGATTCCGGGCACCGACCTGAAAGACGAGATCGTGATGCTTGGCGCTCACTATGATTCGTGGCATTCGGGCACAGGAGCTACGGACAATGCGTCAGGCTCTGCGGTCTGCATGGAAGCCGTGCGAATAATTCAGGCGCTAGGACTCAAACCCCGCCGCACGATTCGCATCGCGCTCTGGAGCGGCGAAGAGCAAGGGCTGCTCGGCTCGCGGGCTTACGTCGCGAAGCATTTTGGCGAAAGGACCGGCCAGCAACAGGGCGAGCGAGGGGGCGGGCAACTCGACCTCAAACCCGATCACGCGAAGTTCGCCGGGTACTTCAACCTTGACAACGGCACGGGCAAGATTCGCGGCGTCTACATGCAAAGCAACGAAGATATGCGTCCGATCTTCAGGGCGTGGCTCGCTCCGTTCGCCGATATGGGCGCAAGCACGCTCACTATTCAAAACACCGGCGGCACCGATCATCTCGCTTTCGATGGCGTAGGATTGCCGGGCTTCCAGTTCATTCAGGATGAAGTGGAGTACAGCACGCGGACTCATCATTCGAACATGGATGTCTACGACCGCATACAGAAAGACGATATGAAACAGGCATCCATCATCATGGCCGCATTCGTTTACAACACGGCCATGCGCGATGAGAAGCTCCCGCGCAAGCCCTTGCCCGGAAGCGGTCCCCCGGCTCGACCGGAACGGTAAGATATGCAGGGGAGCAGAGGTGCAGGGGTGCGGGGGTGCTTGGGTTCTGGCTTCACAATCTCTATGGCTCCCCTGCTCCCCTGCTCCCCCGCTCCCCTGCTTCGTCTCTTTTCCGCGCTCGTGCCCGCAGGAATTGATCGTCGTAGCGCCGGGCGAATGGAATGTATCTGTGCCTGGCTTGAAAGGCTTCGGTCTCGCGCAGGGCATTGAACCCGCAGGCCGTTATTACACGGTCGGCAAAAGGAAAAAGGGCCGAGGCAGGATAAATATCGATGTGAGATATACCCTCACGTAAATGCTCAGACCCGTGCGGCGCGACAAGGATTATTTGCGGATGGCCCTCTTCAGTAGGAAGACTTTTTTCTTCAATGCCGCGCATCTCATCCGCGTAAGCGATAAGCTCTTCGGTCTCACGGTCAGGCCCTGAATGAACGATCAACCATAGAGGCCGACCCGTGCGGGTAAAATCCTTAATCAGTTCTTCTACATGATCGCCGAGGCTCTCGTAAGGGTACTGCAAATCGAGCGTCGCTATTTCGAGTGAGTGGTTGCGAAGAAAGCGTTCCTGTTCTTCGACGAGAGGCTCGACCCGATAAGTCGTATGAAAAGTCGGCGGCGCGCCTGTGAGCAATTTGGCGTACTCGGTCCATCGAAGCAGTCGAGCGATGTGATAGACCGGAGCCGGGAATTGAAAATCGCAGAACTCGCCCATTATGCCGACGGGAAAGGCGTCGAGATATATCCCGTCAGGTCGGAGACGGGCGAACGACTCGCGCAGCCAGGATTTGTATCGAGGGAGATCGCCTGCAAGCTCTTTCGGGACCGGGATGATCTCCGCGCCTCCCGTCACGCGAGGGTCTTTCGCGAATGGCGAAGGCGTGAGTATCGCCGCGCGGTCCTTGAAAGCCATAGTGTGCAGGAAGGCGCGCGCGCGGGTCAGATGGCCGAGACCTCCTCCCGGAGCATAGTATAAGATCATCGCCCTCTATGTAAGATTTCAGCCATGATGATGTACCGCTCGGTTTCGGGTATCCTGTCCATAAGCAGCACGCCGTACATGGCCGAGTAACGATCAGTGTTGCTGTCGAAGAGTTCCGCATCGCGCGCATCTTTGACTTTGACCTTCGCGCGGTCGCGATAGAAATTCACTTTGCCTATCTCTTCGGCGTCGCGCAGAACCTTGATTCGATCATCCGATTTTATGTCGAGCACGAATGGGTTCAATCCCTCTTCGTTGTCGCTGATCTTGATTTTGTCTTCAGCCAGTTTCACTTTCCACAGCAATCGCCCGTCGGCAGTCCTGACCTTGAACGCCTTCTCATCGGCTTTCACTTCGGCGACCTGCCCGCCTCCTTCAAGCGCGTACTTGCGCTTGCCGCTCTCTTTCAACTCTCCCCTGAGCGATTTCACCTGACCATCCGAAGAAAACTCTATCGAAAGATTTTCGCCATCGGATTTGAATTCGACCAGAGTGCGGTCGTCGGGCGTTTTGATCTTTATCTTGCCCGACGAAGTTGCTCCGGCCGCGCTTGAAGTATCTCCGTCTTTTTTAGCCTCTTTGGACGAGTTTGCAGGCGCGCTTTCAGATGCGCTCTGCCCGCAGGATGCGATCAGAGCCAGAAGCGTCAAAGCCGTGAGCGTGTAAAAAAGCCTGATAGTCATGGTCTTTGCGATCATTGAGGTTCTCCTGTAAGCATCGAATCGATATTCTCGAAATCCTCATCTCTGTCGCACTCGGATTCCGGGTTTGAAAACTCGTGAAACGTCTCTACAAGCAATGATAGATAGCGGTCTCTCTCGATTCGAGCGGTCAGCTTCTCACGCACAAGCGAGCGGCACTCTTCCCCGAAACTTTTCAACCGCTCATCGGATGCGCGCGCGGCCCGCGCTACGCTGCGGCGGCATTCGTGTACATCGCCCGGATAAAATAAAAAACCGTGCCGCTCGTCTTCGAGCACATCGCCCATGCCTCCTGCCGTAGAGGCAAGCAATGGAACGCCGAGGCTTGCGGCTTCCAATAAAACATTCGGCATCCCATCGTAAAACGATGCGATCACTACGAGGTCGCAGGCCGAATAATGAGTGAGCAACTCGTAGCGATCCGCGAAAGGGTAGTGGCTGTATGAAACCTCCGCTTCGCGCTCCCTGAGCCATGCGTGTACTGCTTCTTCGAGGTCTCCGACGAACAGAAGATGAAACCTTTCTGCGTGGCCCGAATCGAGAAGGTTTTGAAGAAAGAAGAGGCCCCCTTTCTTCTGTTTGATCTGGCCGAACATTCCAAGCACCCTGCGGCCCTGCGGGACGGATTTCTCGCGCCACTCGGCAGCGCGTCGCAGGTGAGAAGGCAGCGGCTCCCACTCGGTCAGGTCTATCCCATTCGGAATCCATAAGGGGCTGATCTCAGGGTGGAGCGCGCGTATCTTTGCAGCCTTGTCGCGGCTCACCGTGCAGACGCGCGCGGACCTCTTAAGAGCCTCGCGCAAAATATCGCCGCGCTTGGGAGCGAATACGCTCGCGTCGAAATCGTTCCCGCGAATCATGGTCACGAGCGGAACCCGGAGCCACGCGGCGTAGACCGGACCCGCAAGCATAGGAAGCACTCCACCGAACGCCACGACGTGAGTGATAGGTTGCGCCCCCCGATCGCTTGCTATCACGTTCCACAAGCAGTTCATCGCGTGCGAGGTGTCATCGCCCGTAGGGCAGGCTATGTATCGCCCGTTTCTTTTGGCTTCCACCCTCATCGCTTGCAGATGCCGGGCGAAGTGGGCCACATCGATAGAGACGCCCGCCTGCCTTAAAGAGTGAACTATGCGGTCGCAGGAGACGGCCATCCCTCCGCGATTGGGATGGTAGTTCTCCGTCAGCCAGAGAATTCCAAGAGGCGGTAAATCGGTATCGAGCATCAGTTGCGGTTGTCTCCCGTGAAAATAAATCAGGGCGATTCAACTGTCGAGAAAGCCCTGGTCGCCTTCTTCTTCTTCGTCGTCAAGATCATCGCCCTCTTTTTTATCGAAGGCGCGCACTTCGTAATCATCGTAGTAATGATCGTAGTGGTGCCCCGTGTAGAAAGGGCTATAGCCGGAACCTGAGTAGTAACCGTGGCGATAGCCATACGCCCAGTTCTCGTCATACTCTTCTTCCGCCTGATCTTCTTCGCCGTCTGCTTCCCGCTCGCGCGCGTTGCACTCCACGCAGAGAAGACCCGCCTGGCTTGCGACCGAGTGTTGGAAGCACATGGGGCGGGAGCAGGTATTACAGAAGTTGGCTGCCGGATCGTCACAATCGCGGAGCGCGAAGAATCCACGTTTCACTGCGCATCTGGTCATAGCTGGTTTTCTCCCGTATGGGTGAGAGTGACTCGCCTGAAAGCTCCGGCCACGAGGTCGAGGAACTCTTTGAGATCAGGCTCCGGGTCGACTGTGCTCGATTGTTTAGCGCGGCGCACGCGAATAAGGTTGCGCTTCTCTCCCGTTCTTGTGGCGACCTTTTCGCCTTGATGAGCAGTCGGGCCGCCTGGCATGAGCGCGTAGTCTTCTCGCGGCAACCCGAGCCGGGCATCGATTATGGTTTTGACCTTGTACTTCGTCTTGAATTTGGTCTTTCCGCTCGACCCCTTTTTGGTTATTTTCCGCTGCCGGGTGTTATCGACGATCTGCCATTCGAGTATCGAGCCGCCTGTGAGGCGTGCGCGGCCTTCCATCCAGGCGTTTGTGTAATGAGTCTCCTTGACCTTCAGCACGTTGGACGGACGCCTGTAACGCGCCTTCGTTTCATCAGGGCCCAGGTATGCAGTCTCTTTTTCTTTGATGGTCCCGCTCCGAAAATCCATTCGCAGGTAGAGCGGCACGCCCTGCTCCATCTCTTCGCGCAGGATTGAGATGAGCGGAAGGGCGAACCTGCGCAGCTTGTTCGGAAGGTCGCTTCGCTTTTTGACAAAGTAAAGCACGAGGGCCACCACCCCTATGATGAGAGCTATGAAGAATAGAAAGAAGGTTTCAAACACTATGCCGATAATGAAAGTTGCGACGACGAGGATGCCTGATGCGCATCCCATCTTCTTCACAACCTTTCGCACAGCGTCTCCATGCCGATCATACTCGGCGAGTTGTCTGAGCAGGGCGAGCCATTCTCCGGGAGTGTAATTCCCCTCGATCTGTTTCTCTTCGAGTATTCGCCTCTGATCGGGAGTAAGCGAATTGTAGAGCCGACGCTCTTTGATGAGACTCATAACGATTGCTCCTTGCGCTCCGGCCCGTCTGACGCCTGCGAGCCGGAGAGAGAAGTTTCATCAGCGTTGTCTTTTGTGAGAGAAGAGTCAGTAGCCCAAGCGTCAGCGCGGGCTTCCGCGCAGACCGCAGCGTAGAATGCGGTCAGTCGCGCGGCGCAGTCGGTCCAGGTAAAATCCTGCTCTATCGCCAGGCGCGCTTTTTCTCCCATGACCCGCAAATAGTCCGGGTATTCAAGGAGGACGCGAATCGCTCGCGCAAGTTCGGCGGGGCGGTCGGGGCGAACTAATCGGCCGTCGACCCGGTCGGTCATTATCTCGCGAACCGAAGGCAGGTCCGAGGCTAAGACGGGGACTCCCGACGCCATCGACTCAAGGATTTTCAGAGGACAGCAACCTTGATCGAGGTTGCGAGAGCATTCCGTAAGCGGCGCGACCGATAGAAGGGCGTGAGCGCGCCAGGGGGCGAGTTCTCCTTCCTGTATTCTGAAGAACCACAACATACGCTCTGCGACGCCGAGCTTTTCGGCGAGCTTGCGATAGGCTTTTGCCAGGCGCGGATGAGTCGAAGAACAGATCACCAATCCCAGGTCATCGAGGTCCGCAAGCCGCGCGAAGGCCCTGAGCAAAACGTCTACTCCCTGCCACCTCTGAAGCGCACCGAAATAGATGATATAGCGCGAGGGCGCATCAGCCGGACGGGCCGATGCCGATGGAATATCGGCTCCGTTTGGAATGACCGTGATTTTTTCGGCCGCCGCTCCAAGCCTCACGAGGTTATCTTTTATCGTGCGAGACGGAGTGATTATGCTATCGGCTTCCGACCAGCAGAACCGTTCCGCTTCGCGAATCCTGGCAAGCGTCAAAGGCGCGGCTTTCGGATAAGAATATGGAAGCTCTATCGAGGGAAGGCCGTTCACTTCGTAGACGGTGACGTAACGGCGGTCTCTATGAGTGAGTATGGGAACGCCGCTCCAGGGGTCGCGGAAATGGCATAGCCGCAAAGAATCGCCTTGCTGTTCGAGCAACGCGCTCAACCTGCGGCCGTACCTCAAGGTACGCTCCAAGAAATTCGCGACCGGCCGCGAGTAGCGCAGGATTTCGATACTATCTTCCTTTTGATAAACGGGCAGTTCTTCATCGCCGAGCGCGTAGAGCAATCCGCCCTGCATAAGGTCGAAGAGCGTTTGAGACATGCGATAGATATGCGAAGCCGCGCCTTTTTGAGAGGGGAAGCGGTCGAACGCCGCATACAGAGCGCGATGTTTTAGTTGAAGCGGCATTACCTCCAAACGACCATGGCTTGAAATTTCAGTCAACTCTACGGGGGAAGCCTCTGTTCCAGGGAGGGGAAGTTCGGACCACGACAACCTGCTCCACGAACCGAGAGCGAAGAGTTAGCAACAGAGTGTACGAATAGCGCGCCCGGATTTCAAGGGGCAGGCGATCTGAGAGCAGGGCAGTTGCAAAGAACCTGGGAGCGCACGCTTCTAGCGTGCAAGGCTTGCGCAATCGCTGATTTCCTCAAAAATCGGCGTCTCCTCAACGCATGCAGGCAAGATGCCTGCGCTCCCAGGCAAGCCTTTAACCTACTTTGCAACAGCCCTGGATGCGCGTCCGGATTCGCGCCGCGCGCCGGGAGAAAAATTTCGCTCGAATTGACCGGGTGCTGTCCTCATCCAAACGCATCGCGTATCCTTATCCAAGAACTGTCATGTGTTATAGCTTTAAAAGAAAGACTTGTACAACGAATTGTTTTTATGGATATGATAAGAATCTTTTTAGTTCGAAGTTCTTTGCCTCTAGCCTGTTATCAATGTATGAACGGATAGCGGACGAAGGACGGCGGGCGAAAGACGAAAGATCATGGAACTGAGACTGTTGAGGACTTTCAAGGCGGTTGCCGATGTAGGATCGTTCACCCATGCGGCTTCGCGCGTTCATCTGACCCAGGCGGCCGTCAGCGTGCATATACGTCAGCTTGAGGACGAACTCGGCACGCCGCTTTTTCTCAGGGTCAATAGGAAACTCTATTTGACCGAAACGGGACGCGCGCTTCTCGCTCACGCCGAAAAAATACTTCGCGCGCACGATGAGGCGAAGGCGGAACTCACGGCGATGGGCGGAGCCTCGCGCGGACGGCTGCATCTGGGCGTTTCGTCTACGGCGTTCACTGTAAATCCGCTGCCTGAAATACTGATCGAGATCGAGCGGCAGTTTCCTCTATTGGATATGTCGGTCGTGGGTATGACGAGCGAACGCATTATCGAGAGCATTCTCGCAAACGAAATCGATGTCGGACAGGTTTCGCTGCCCGTAGAGGAATCCGACATCACTACCGAGACGCTTCGCAGCGACCGGCTCGTCGTCGCCCTTGCGCCTCAGCACAGGCTTGCGCGGTCTCGCTATATTTCTTCCGAAGAGCTTGCCGCAGAACCTCTCATACTCGGAGAGAGAGGCGGCAATACGCGCCGCCTCATAGACCTCTTCTTCGAAAAAAGCGGGCTGGAGCCTGAGGTCATCATGGAGCTTCAGCGGACGGAAGCGATAATCAAAATGGTAGAACTTGGGTTAGGTGTTACAATACTGCCGCAGGGAGCCGTAGAGAAAAATGTAGCTCGCGGCAGCCTGAAAGCCGTAAGGGTGCGCGAGATGAATCTGCGCTGGGAGTTCGGCGTGGCTTATCTCAAGAGCGAATATCACGCGCCCCCGCTCGAATCTTTTCTCAAACTCTGCCGCGCATACATAGCCCACCAGCCGACTGCAACCGAGTGATCGATTGCGTTGCCCGTGCAGAGGACGATGAGCGAAGATTTTCCACCATAAAGGCTGCTGCATGCTAAGGAGCACACTATTGACACCCGGTTCACCGATTCGCCGGATTTAAAAAAGATCAGCCTGTGGCCATGTGGAGCATAGGGAAAACGGAGAAGGGAATTATGGCTGGCAAAGGATTCTTTAGAGGATGGATAATCACCGGCTGGGCGGCGCTCGCCGTTGTCTTGATGATAGCCGTCATTTTCTTAGCGCAGGGCTTTGGCGAAGAAGGCATGCGCACGGTCACGAGGGCGACGGCGCGGACCTCGATATCGCTTTTCTTGATAGCTTTTACCGCCTCTCCGCTTCTTGCGGTCTGGCCGAACGATCTGACTCGATGGCTGCGCGCCAACCGCCGTTATATAGGAGTTTCGTTCGCCCTGTCGCACGCTTTTCATGCGGCGGCGATTTACGGGCTGGCGAGGCTCACTTCGGGCGAATCGCTACCAGGCCCTGCCAGTCCCGAATTTCTTGGAGGAGCATTGGGCTACATATTTATCGCAGCCATGGCGGCCACTTCTTTCGACAGGACGGCGAGGTGGCTGGGCGCGAAGCGATGGCGCATACTGCACACATCGGGGATGTATTATCTATGGATGGTCTTTATGTTCAGCTATGGAGGGCGGGCCACACAATCGATCTACTACGTGCCGCTTGCAGTCTTGTTGATTTCGGCTATGGTTCTTCGACTCTTCGCACATAAAAGGCCGAAGAGAATGGTTGCTGTTAAGCAGGCGTAAAATATCATGATTGAAGATGAAGAATATGCAAATTCGGGAGGCCATTTGACTATGTTGCAACGAGTGATCCTTAACGGCTTTAAGTCCATTAAGACGATGGACCTTGAGTTGCGCGCCCTGAACGTCTTGATCGGAGCGAACGGAGCGGGCAAGAGCAATTTCGTTTCGTTCTTCAAGATGCTTAACGAGATGATGGCCGGGCGTCTCCAGACCTACATCGCTACGTCTGGGCGTGCTCAATCGCTCTTACACTTCGGCCCCAAGGTGACACCGCAGATAGAGGCGCAATTGGAGTTTGAGGTCGATGATGCTATAGACACCTACACCATGCGTCTGTTCCATGCTGCGGGAGATACGCTCGTCTTTGCCGAGGAAAAGTTGAGCTTTCTGCAAACAGGTTTTCCATCTCCAAAGGATATTTCGTTGGGCGCGGGACATCAGGAGACTCGAATCGGCGAAGAAGCAGACAAAGGGGACAAAACAGCCAAGGTATTCCGGCATTTGCTCAATCATTGCCGGGTGTACCACTTCCACGATACATCGTCCACTGCGCGGGTTCGCCAATACTGTTATACCGGTGACAACCGCTGGCTGATGCCGGACGCTGGCAACTTAGCCGCATTCCTCCTACGACTCCGCGAAGAGAATAGAGGCTTGGCCTATCAGCGGATTGTAAAGACCATCCGTCTTGTTGCGCCGTTTTTCGACGACTTCGATCTAGAGCCAACTGGTCCCAATAAGTCCGAAGTCATTCTGAACTGGCGGGAAAAGGGATCGGATGTGGTGTTCGGCCCGCACCAGTTTTCCGACGGCACTTTGCGCGCAATCTGCCTCCTCACATTGCTCATGCAGTCAGAAGCTGAGTTGCCGGGTCTCATCGTCGTTGATGAGCCGGAAATCGGCCTTCATCCGTATGCCCTCAACGTCGTGGCCTCAATGTTTGGCAAGGCTTCTCATCACACGCAAGTTATTATCAGTACGCAATCGAGTTCCTTCCTCAACAGCTTCGATCCTGAAGATGTGATCGTAGTAGACCGAGAGGGCAAAGAGTCGCAGTTCATGCGGCCCGATCCGACAAAACTGGAAACGTGGCTCGACGAATACAGTATGGGCGAAGTATGGGAGAAGAATGTCATCGGCGGGGGACCGCACTAATGGCACGCCTCTACTTATTTGCTGAAGGGACAACGGAGCAGACATTTGCCGACATCCTGCTGAAGCCGCACCTGGCTCGTCATGAAGTGTACATGCACAACCCCGTGCTCATCGCTCACGCTAAAAAAAGGGGTAGAGTACATCGCGGCGGGGGCCGTAAATACTTGTCTATGAAGAACGATATTCTGCGCTTTCTTGCTCAGGAGAAGGATGCAGGTGTCTTCTTCACGACCATGATCGACCTGTACGGTATCCACCCCGATTTTCCAGGGTTGAGTGAATCCGAGAATCTGCGCCACATGCCTGAAAAGCGGGTTGAATTTCTGGAGCGACAATTCGCTAAAGACATCGGCGACCCGCGATTCATCCCGTATATCCAGTTGCACGAATACGAGGCGTATCTCTTCGCTGACCCTACTCACTTTGATTACTTTTACGATCACCACGCGAATGAAATCGCTGCTCTCAAAGCCATCGCTGATCGTCATACGCCCGAGTTGATTAACGACGGACAACACTCGGCCCCCAGCAAACGCATCATTGCCGAGCTTCCCGATTATGAAGATGCAAAGTCTGTCGTGGGACCACAGGTGGCCGAACTGATAGGTCTGGATGTGATTCGCAGCAAGTGTCCCCACTTTTCCGCATGGCTATCACGACTCGAAGGACTTGGAGTGGTGATGCACTGATGGCTGATTGAGGAGCCTGTCCAGACACCCTGTCGATTTTCTTTATGCCGCAGCTATATCCGCCGTGCAATGCGCGCATCGGCTCGCCTTGATCGGAATCGCAGATAAACAATAAGGGCAGTCCCTCGCGGTCGGCTCCGTAGGGGGCGCTTCCTCTTTGCGCTTGATTTTATTGACTCCCTTCACGATCAGGAATATTGCAAAGGCGATGATCAAGAAGTTGATCGCATCGTTGATGAACGACCCATAAGCGATTACCGGGATGCCTTTGGCCTTCGCCTCCGCGAGCGACGCGGGCGCGCCCTTCGATTGATCCAGCACATAAAACAGGCTCGTGAAATCGACCTTTCCAACTATCATGCCTATGGGCGGCATGAGTATGCCTTCGACGAGCGCCGTGACTACACGGCCGAATGCCGCGCCTATGACGACCGCAACGGCAAGATCTATCACATTGCCGCGAGCGATGAACTCTTTGAATTCTTTCCACATATTAGGGCTTCCTCCGCAAGGCCGGATTTTAACGACATAAGCAAGATGGTTTTACGCCGTATCCGATGCCCCGGTCAAATCGGAATCATAGATTGAGGCAATGTGATGTGACAGCGAGTCGAGCGATGCACCGCGTCTTTGAGAAGAAAGCGCCTCCGCTTTCTTGAGGGTCACTCAGCGATTCTCCATATCCTTCTTGTCTGCGGCAATCCCGCCCAGTTTTATCACAGCTTGAGGAGTGTAGATTGCGCCCGCAGGTTTCAGGTCGCTGCGCATGACGATTATCTCACGGGCTTGAAAACTTTCCGCCTCGAAACCTCTTGCGATCAGGTCTTCGGCCACACGGCTTGCATTGCGCGGAGAGCGTATGCGGCATATCGTGAGGTGAGGCGAAAAATTTTTCTGCTCTCTCGGAAATCCCTCGCGCGCGAGCTCCGCTTCGAGTCCGGCATGCAATCGCTTCAACTCTTCGGGGACGTTCGCGAGGCCCACCCATAACACGCGCGGATTGCGCGGGGAAGGGAAGCATCCCGCGCCGCTCACCTCGATTTCGAACGGACTGATGGAAGCAGCGGCACGCTCCGCCGCACGGAGTATGCTTTCGATGCGCGATAGCTGCACATCGCCGAGAAACTTCAACGTCAGATGGATGTTTGCCGCCTTGACCCAACTCACCTGAGCGCCCGCGCTTCGCAGCGAATCCTGTAGGTCTGCGATTCTCCCTTTTATGGCTTCTGTTATCTCTATGCAGATGAATGTGCGAAGGGCGTCTGTGTTCTTGCGGTCTCTCTTTTGGCTCGATTCGCTCATAATGCAGATCGTATGAAAAATAATTCCATCGATCAAGTTCAGCCGATGCGGGCCGAAGCGTTCCTTGCAAATCATGCCTGTGGTCCTATCGATGCTGGATATGGATGGCGCATCGAAGCTGACAGTTCCAACGGGAAGAGCAGGAATATGACTTTCCGCCGTCGATCACCGATTTCCGGTTCATTTGATCTGAGAGGTTGCTTGGAATAAACTTTAGACTTGTTGTGATGACAGGTCGATCTCAAAAATTCAAATGGAGGATTTTATGGCAGGGCAGATGGTTGAATTTTCAAGCAACGGCGGGACGGCTAGCGGCTACCTGGCCATTCCGGCGGAAGGCGATGGACCCGGCGTCATCGTCATTCAAGAATGGTGGGGACTCGTCCCGCATATCAAAAATGTTTGCGACCGATTCGCCTCGGGAGGCTACGTCGCGCTCGCGCCCGATCTCTATCACGGCAAGTCCACAACTTCCCCTGATGAAGCGGGCAAGCTGATGATGGCCATGCGCATAGACGAGGCCGAAAAAGACATCAGCGGGGCGATTGCCTATCTCATGAATCACGAGTCGACCGTCGGCGATAAAGTAGGCACGGTGGGCTTCTGCATGGGAGGGGCGCTATCGCTTTACGCGGCGACCAAAAACTCTCGCGTAGGCGCTTGCGTGGTCTTCTACGGCGGCCACCCGAACGTCAAGCCGGATCTCCCGAACCTCGAAGCGCCGGTGCTTGGACTCTATGCAGGGCGCGATGGGTTCGTAACGCCGGATTCGGTGCAGGAGTTGGAGAGCAAGTTGAAAGAGCTTGGCAAAGAGGCCGATATACACATATACCCGGACACGGACCATGGGTTCTTCAACGACGAGCGGCCCGGCATTTATGACGAGGCGGCGGCTGAGGATGCCTGGCGACGGGTGATGGAGTTTTACGGCCGTGTCCTCAAGTAACGCGAAACCTTCATTGGCCGTGAAGCGATGCGGTTTGACGTGAAAGAAGAGAGGGTCGGTCCAGGCAGACGGCCTTCTCGACGCCGCAAACGACGGACCTGGTTATATAGCGATGAGATACGAACCGCCTTGAAAACTTGACAATGAAACAAGGCGCTGGCTATAGTTTTCGAGCCTGCTGGGAGGTCGTCCAATGGTAGGACTGCAGACTCTGGATCTGCCTATCGGGGTTCGAATCCCTGCCTCCCAGCCAATCTTTCCAGTACTCTACACTCACTCTCTTTTCGCTCTTTCTCATAAGGAAGCTCGAAAAATGACTGCTGAAGTAAAGATCAACCCTACACGCTACGCAGGATTGCTGGCAGAAACGATGCCGGGCCGTATAACCACCGAGCAGGAAAATGATCGTTGCCTCGCCATCATTGCGGAGATGATGGACAGGGAAAAACGATCTCCCGAAGAAGACAAACTGATGGACCTGCTCATAACGCTGATCGAGGAGTTTGAGGACAGGCATTATCAACTCAATGCCTCGACTCCGCTTTCCATCTTACAAACTCTTATGGAAAATCGAGGCGTAGCTCCGAAAGATTTATGGGAAATATTCGGCTCAAAAGGAATCGCCTCAGAGGTTCTCAACGGGAAGCGCAGCATCAGCAAGGCCCAGGCCAAGAAACTGGCTGAATACTTCAACGTCTCTGCCGAGTTGTTTATTTGACTCTCTGATACTTTCCGGGGAAGCATGCTATATATAGATCGCAAAAGCGCGTCGTCCACAATATTTAGTAGTGCGAACCTTGATTCCCCGGAAACTATCGAAGAGCCGTTTATTTGATATGGACTCTGGATCTGCCTATCGGGGTTCGAATCCCTGCCTCCCAGCCATTTTTCTCAGATAAGAGACTTAATCAAACCTCTTAGAAAAGCTCTGGCTCTTCTCTGCATCGCATCAGAGCCGGAATTCATCAACTCGCTGATCATTCACACCCACGCTTCCGATTCTTCCCAACAGCGATTGCGGCCGTTCTCTTTGGCGCGATAAAGAGCCTGATCGGCGGCCGAAACAAGATCATCCATACCGGATTCACGACGCGGAATCGCTGTGGCGACGCCTATGCTCAGTGTCACATACTGACTGACTTTCGATTCGCTGTGAGGGATTCGCAATGTCTCGACCCGCGACCGAATCGTCTCTGCCACCTTGAGCGCGCCTTTTTTGTCGGTGTCGGACAAGACCACGACGAACTCCTCGCCGCCATAGCGCGCCGCCAGATCAGTGGGGCGCTTTATGGATTCATTCAGTACGGCGGCCACTCGTTTCAAACATTCATCGCCGCTTTGATGACCATAGGTGTCGTTATAGGCTTTGAAGTGATCGACATCCATCAGCAGCAGAGAGAGCGGCGTTTGGCTTCTCACGGATCTCATCCATTCCTGATGGAGGAACTCCGCGAAGCAACGACGATTCGGAATATTGGTCAGCCCGTCGAGACTGGCCAGTTCCTTCAGTTTGTCGTTTGCCACTTCGAGTTGCTCGGTTCGCTCGACCAACTCCGCCGTTCGTTCGGCGACAATCCGGGTAAGTCTCCTTTCGTTGGCTTTGAGTCGCTGGACACGTAGCGCATAAACGCTCGCAACTATAATAAGAAATGCCGCTACACACAACGCGAAGAACCAGCCCGTTTGATAAAAGTATGGCCGCTTGTAAATTTCGAGTGTGGCTCCGGTTTCGTTCCATACGCCGTCGCTGTTTGCGGCAATGACTTTGAAGCTGTAGCGTCCGGGCGGCAGATGCGAATAACGAACCGCGCGCTGTCTGCCCGTGTCTGTCCACTGGTCATCAAGACCGACGAGCCTGTATTTGAACTGAACATACTCGGCTTTGACCGAACCCGGCGCGCTGTAGTTGATCTCCAGATCGGTCAGCCCCGGTTCAAGGACGACGCCATTTTCGAAGCTCGCGGTTTTGCCGCTGATCATCACCGATTCGATCAGAACCGGCGGCGGCTCTGAATTGTACGGGACAAGTTCGGGGTCTATGACTACTACGCCGCCCTGGGTCGGAAACCAGAGTTTGCCGTCCTGCGCTTTGATGCCCGCGGGTTGCTGTTCGCCATTACATTCGATAGAGAGCATGCCGTCCGGTTTGCCATACGCGACGCAGCTAATAACCGTCACCTTGCCATCAGCGTAGTCGTTGAGTTGTTTGCGGCTGACCCGATAGATGCCCCGGTTGCAACTTATCCAGAAATTGTCGCGCGAGTCTTCGAGAATCTGAAACACTCCGTTGTTAAACAGCCCCTCGCGCGTAGTGTAGCTGGTAAACTGTCCGTCTCTGTGGCGGCTCAATCCGCTGTCGAAAGTGCCTATCCACAAATCCCCGTCTCTGTCTTCGTAGATGCAGCGAGTGCGACCCCCGACCAGTCCGTCTTTTTCAGTGAAAGAAACGAATCGATCTCCCGCGAGTCGAGCCAGCCCGCCCCGTGTGCCTATCCAGAGATTGCCCCGGGTGTCTTCGCAAAGAGCGGTCACTTCATTATGTGGCAATCCATCTTTGACAGTGTAAGAAGTCCATACTCCATCTCGCTCCTTAAACAATCCTTTGACTCCGCCTACCCAGAGATTGCCCGCGCAGTCTCGAAGGATCACATTTATTTGATCGATAGTCTCAGAGAAAAAACCGAAACTTCCGTCCTTGAACGTAAGCAGCCCATCTGATCCTATTCACAGACGATCATCACGGTCGGCATACAACGATCTGACGCTTCGCCTGCCCCGTTTACCCATCGTCGATAGTGATAATTCCTGCGCTTTGGAGTAACCATTTGCGTGCAGTCGAAAAGAGGTGAATCTGCTGTCGGCGAATCGAGTCAATCCGCCCCCTGAACCGATCCAGATACTGCCTGATCTGTCCTGGCAAATCGGATAAACGATGTTGTCCTGAAGTCCGTCAGCTACTGAATAAGCGGTGAGAAATTCTCTGGTCAGCCGATAGAGTCCGGCCGAATTCGTGCCGACCCAGATTATGCCTTCACGATCACAAAAGACGGCTCTTATGAAGTTATCCTTCGGGCCGTTTTTCTCAAGATAACGGGTGAATCGACCGTTCCTGTAGCGGATCGCTCCGCCCCTTTCGCCGTAAAACCATATATTGCCTTCGAGGTCTTCGCCGCCAATCTTGATAAGCGCCCCGGAAGGCACGCCGTCCGAGTCTGTGTAATGTCTCAAGGTATCGCCCTCTACGCAGTAAATCCCATCCGCTCTTGTGCCGAACCACAAATTACCGGCGCTGTCTTCATAGCGGAATCGAAAGAACTCGTCCGCAGAGAGCTTTATAGGAAACTCCGTCTGCTGATCGCCTCTGAAACGAATCAGCTTGCCCGGCTTGAACATCCATCGCGCGTTCGATCTGTCCACATATTCATTAAGCTCGCGCTGATCGAGAGCGTCTAAAGAGTTCGCCTGAGTCCATCGAAAAATGTTTACGGCTTCCAAGTAATCGCTGTCAGTCCAGCGAAGATAATTGTATTGGCCCTGGCCTGTGAAAACTATAGGAGAGCCGTCTGTGGCTGGTTGAATCCTTCCCACATAGTTTTTCGGCAACCCCTGCTCTATGGCGTAGGTTGTGAATACCCCCTTTCGATAACAAAGCAGTCCGCCATCGACTGTGCCTGCCCAGAGCGTTCCCTGAGCGTCTTCATAGAGGGGCAGGAATCGATTGCTGAGGATGCCTGACGTATTGCCTTTATCGAAGACGGTGAAGCGCACGCCATCATAACGCACCAGTCCATCGTAGGTTGCGAACCAGAGATAGCCGTCGGAGGTCTGAGTGATCGCGGAGACGGTGTTTTGCGGCAATCCGTCGGTGTTTGTGAATTGATCGAATCGGTATTGAGCGCGCGCCTCGACTGCTGCCAAAGCGCAAAAGACCAGCAGAAGCGTCAGCCTGAGCAATCTTCTCAGGCGCGACGCACGAACGAGAGGATTACAAAAGTCTAGGATGCGACGCATTATTCCTGAACATCAGAGGATTTTGAGAGCTTGCGGGAGCTATACTGCGCGCGGGATGAAATGACAATTTTGAGCGGAGATATATACTACGCGCGGGATAAAATGAACCTTTTTCAGCGCCGCAACCTATTTGGAGTG
>JAKEHD010000068.1 GCA_022615215.1 Blastocatellia bacterium | reverse complement strand
CTTCAATCTGGCGAATTATCTGAACCAGTTGATGGGAGAGCCAGTTTTGCAGGTCTCATCTATTATCAATTAGTCCTCTTCCAAATAGCACAAGTCGTATGAATAGTATTGTTCCATGATTTTATTACGGCTTCGGTTTCTTTCCGACCGTTTTCTGTAAGGCAAAGCGATTCGATTTTTTTGAGTTTTTCGAGATCCGTAAGCCAGCCCTGTGCCTGGCTCAAAGCGACCAGCATCGCCTTTTCAAAATACGCCTGCGATGCAAGCGGGCGAGCGCCTGACGTAATTCCGGGAAGTTGATTGCGAAGTTCTGCCTCTCGCCCTTTCCACTCCTCGTGCCATTGCTCGAACCTCCGCCATAGAGGCGCTTCCGCAGCTTTCGAGCCATACCTTCCCAACATATTTGCGGCCTCGGCCACCACCCCAATGTCTGTGTCTGAAAGTGCCTCAATGGCAATTCGCTCAAGCTCAGGACACATATACAATCGCGCAACGTTGTCGACGAGCGAGCGGTAACATCCGGTATCTTTGCGCGAGGCCAACGCCTCGCGTACCATTTCGGCACCTTGATCGGGAGCGACGCGCAAGAAATATGCAAGGAGTGGTGATTGAATGGCACACGCCAAGCGGCCCGCTTTATCGTCGTAAAAAGCCTTGATGCGAGGAAAGGCGGCTTCGCTTGCATATCTCTGGAGCAGGCGGCTGTGAATCTCCTTTTCGTCGCTCTGCTCAAGGTTCTCTGCAAGGACGGAGTCAAGCTCAGGCAATGTCTTCTCAGGCAGCAGGCCGAGCGCGCTGATCCCCGCGCGGGGCCGTCGGCTGCGAATCTCATCGAGTATCAACTGACGCCCTTCATCGGGTGACAGGTCGTAAATATTTTTCAGAACCGAATCCTGAATGCGCGACGCAGTCTGCGGCGGATTCTCGTAAATACGTCGCAGGACCGGGAGCATCTGAGGGCTGGCTATCTGCTTCCACCTATAACTCAAGAGGGAGTATTGTATTTCGGGCGGAAGGTCGAGAAAGACCGATGGAAGCGCAGCAGATATACCTTCAATTGTGGCGTTTATATCGGGAGCCTTCTTCGCTCTTGAAAGGCCATTGATAGATTCCAGCAATGTGATGAGGCTCATAGCCCGCGCCTCTTCGTCCTTGCCGGATACAGAGGAGGCCAGTTGTCTCACATAGGCGATCCTCAGATCCTCATAATAATCTTGCATCTTTTGCATAAGGCCCCGCCATGCTTTTATCAACTCCGGGTCTGCATTCACATCTGGAGGCTCAGGCATGGGGTTCTGCTGAATAAAAGAGAGCAGTGACAGTGTAAAGAAGAATCTCGAGGAGACCGGATAATCGGGAGATGCCAGATGCTTTTCCATCTCTTCGACTATCAGAGCGCGATGCGGCGAACCTATCAGGCCGAAACTGAACTCGTAATCGCACTGATCATTGAGACCGCGAAGACGGCGAATCATCTCTTTTGCCGCAACGGGCGAGCCTAAAAATCGAAGAGTGCGACACGCCAGCCTGAGATCAACTGTTTTATCCTTTGAATCGAGAACAGGTAGGGCCTGGCGGAGCGTCTTTTCAGCCCAGGCCGGGTCTTGCGGCAATACTTCGAACTCTATGATGTTAGAGGCAACGATAATCGGCGGGCCGTTTTGCGCGTATAAATCTTTGCCGGTCTTTCTGCCCGCCCGCCCGCTTGTGACGTACAATCTGTATTTTCCGGGCCGGTCGAACCTCCACCATTCGTTGAGTTCCTGTGTCATCACGAAGGGCTTTTCTTTAAGAACTGAATATGAATGAAGTCCCCCCCCGCCAAATCCTCCAAGCGGACCATGGAAATAGTCGTATAAAGGATCAACCGCGCCCTCTTGAGGATCTATGTGATATACATCAATTCCAAGCCGCCCGCTACGATCATAAGACCTGTTGCTTATGAAGTAAGCATCGGGTCGGCGGCTGGAAAACTCAAGGTTGATCTTTATAATCTCTCCCTGCTTGAACCGTGTCTTGTTCTCCTCGAAACGTATATTGAACGAGACTCCTTCGGGATTTGCACTCAAAGCCTGCTGGTATTGAGCGTTGAAATCGCCTTGCTCTTTGATCGAGCCGCTGCCGGGACCGGAAGCCCGCGCGCCCGTCGTCGTCAACAGAATAATGACGAGGAGAATGAAAAACCGGACCATAAGAGGGATATGGTATATCCGCTGTGTCTTTCTCATAACGATCCTCCGTGTTTGAAAAGAAGAACGCTATCGTTTTTATATCTTGCCGGGAGCCTGTCTGAAAAGCCTGAATCAATCGTTTACGGCCGTTCCGTTCTCGTGTAAAAGGGAGAATAATGAGATATAACATCTGCGAAACTGACGGCCTGCCTTTTTTGTATCGCCACATTCGTCTGATACTCTTACGCTAGACTTTTGATTTCCACCCGCTTTGTGCATAATCGAGTAGCAACAAGTCTCTATGCAATGAGGTCGCTCGTATATGCCCGGCTCTGAGGGAAAGCGAATCGTTTGTCGAACTCTTTGGGCGCTCGCCTTCGCGCTTCTCTTTTCGGGCAGAGCGAATGCCGAACAGCTTCCGATCAGGTTATACAACACCGCCGACGGCCTGGCGCAGAACGCCGTCAACCGGATTGTGCGCGATTCGCACGGCTTCCTCTGGTTTTGCACAGACGAGGGGCTCTCACGTTTCGATGGCTACACATTCACGAATTACACAACTGCCGACGGCCTGCCTCACCCGATGGTCAGATCCTTCATGGAAACCCGCAGCGGCGTCTATTGGGCCGGCACAGACTATGGCGTGTGCCGATTCAACCCGAAGGGCCGGACGACTGACGATCCGATGTTCGTCCTCTACTCGCAGACAGGTACGGTAAACGCGCTCATTGAGGATCGCGCAGGTGTCATTTGGGCTGGCGCGGGGCGCGGACTTTATCGGCTCGAACAGATGAATGGGGAATGGACGCCTCGCGTTGTCGAGATAGGGCTTCCGCGAGAGGTTGAGAACGATATGATTGTGCGTGCCCTGTTAGAGGACCGGCAGGGTGCCTTGTGGATCGGCGCAGGGAGCGGGCTTTACCGGCGCTGGCCCGATGGCCGCACGGAGCGCTACACCACCGAGCACGGTCTGCCGGCCAACGACATCCTGGCGCTGCTCATGGATACAGACGGGCAATTATGGGTCGGGACACGAAAAGGGTTATCCCAGATCGCGCTGGAGCCGGGAACCCACAGGATCATCCGCGTCTACACAGAGAAAAACGGGCTTCCCAATTCGAATACGAGATCGCTTTTTCAATCCTCCACGGGGCAATTGTGGGTCGGCTCGACCACGGCGCTCGTCGAGTTCGTTTCTCGGGCCAGTCGCGATGGCTCACGATTTCGCCAATACGCGAGCGAGCCTGTTCTGAGCAAGTTGTTCGTGCAGACGCTCGCCGAAGACCGCGACGGCAATCTCTGGATTGGGACCGACGATGGAGCGCTCAAGCTGGCGCGAAACGGATTCACCACCTACACGGAAGCTGATGGCCTCGGCGAGTCTCGCGTCTCCTCTATCTTTGAAAGCCGCGCCGGAGACCTCTGCGTCATGACGCTCTTCTCTAGCGCGACGCCACTGAACTGGTTTGAGGGAAAGAGATTCAGGGCGATTCGCCCCCGGGTTCCCCGACGCCTCACCTACTTCTGCTGGGGCTGGCATCAGCTTACCCTCCAGGATCGAGAAGGAGAATGGTGGCTCCCCACCGGCCAGGGGTTGCTCCGCTATCGGAAAGTGGGTCACGTCCGGCAACTCGCCACAACGCCGCCGAAAGCGGTTTATACAACCAGGGACGGATTGGTTTCGAACGATGTCTTCCGATTGTATGAGGACTCGCGCGGCGATATTTGGATTGCGACCTTCTCCGAAGCCCGATGCGGCCTCACGCGATGGGAACGAGCCACCGCAAACTTTCATCATTACGGGGAAGCCGATGGCCTGCCACCGAGGATGCCGATCCCTTTTGCGTTCAGCGAAGACCGCGCGGGGAATCTCTGGATTGGATTTGATGGAGGAGCCCTTGCTCGCTTCCGAGATGGCCGCTTCACCGTATTCACCTCCGAGCATGGCCTCCCGGCGGGCGCGATTTATGATCTCCATCTTGATGGCGCAGGCCGATTGTGGATCGCCTCTACGACTGGCGGCCTGGCTCGCCTGGACGACACAAGCGCGGAGCGGCCTCGATTCATCACCTACACAACCGCTCAGGGACTCTCCAGCAATCGTATCAATTGCATCACCGAAGACGGGTACGGGCGACTCTACGTCGGCACGGGACGCGGACTGGACCGGCTCGATCCGGCAACCGGTCGCACGAGGCCGTTTACGGCCGCCGATGGCTTGATTTCGGGCGAAGTATTGGTGTCGTTTCGTGATCGAAAAGGTGATCTGTGGTTCGGCGGGAAAGGCGGCCTGTCACGCCTGACCCCTCAACCGGACCCGCCCCGGTCGCCGCCTCCGATTCTTATTACGGGGTTGCGCATTGGCGGAGAGACGCATCATATTTCGGCGCTCGGCGAAACGGAGATTGCTTCGGTTGAACTTGGCCCGAATAAGAATCAGATACAGATAGACTTCGTGGCTTTGGGGTTCAGCCCCGGCGAAGAACTGCGCTACCAGTACAGGCTCGAAGGGTCAAACGAAGACTGGAGCCGGTTAAACGAACAGCGCACGGTGAACTTCGCCAATCTGGCGTCGGGCCGTTATCGCTTTCTGGTTCGCGCTGTAAATGCCGACGGCGCAACGAGCGCGCGGCCCGCCAGCTTTTCATTCACGATATTGCCGCCGTTCTGGCAACGGTGGTGGTTCATTGCAATCGTTGCAGCAATAGCAGGACTCGCCGCTTATACGATTTATCGTTACCGTGTCACGCGGTTGCTTGAGCTTGAGCGTGTGCGAACGCGCATTGCCGCCGACCTGCATGACGACATCGGATCGAGCCTTTCGCAGATTTCCGTCCTCAGCGAAGTCCTTCGCAAACAACTGGGAGCGCAGGAAGCGCGCGTTTCAAAAAATCTTTCGCTGATTAACCGCGTCTCGCAGGAGGCGCTCGATTCGATGAGCGATATTGTATGGGCAATAAACCCTCAGCAAGACCATCTGAGCGACCTCGTGCGAAGGATGCGGCGAGTGGCGAGCGAAGTGCTCCCCGCGCGTAATATCGAGTTCAGCTTCAACGCCCCCACCACAGCACATGATCTGAGACTTGGAGCCGACATCCGCCGCCAGGTCTTCCTGATGTTCAAGGAGACTATCAACAACACAGTCCGCCATTCTGAGTGCTCGCGGGTGGAAATCGAGTTGAAGGTCGAAGGCGCGTGGCTCGCGCTGGTCGTAGCCGACAATGGCAAAGGGTTCGCCCCGAACCGTGTAGACGAAGGCAACGGACTCGTGAGCCTTCAGCGTCGGGCGCGCTCGTTAGGCGGCAAGACCCTGGTGTCATCGCGCGAAGGCCAGGGCACGACCGTTATGATAAGAGTTCCTCATAGCCAGCACATACGCCTGCGCGGCGGCGGCAAGCCGTCAGGCAATGGCGCAGCGATGGAAAAGTGATGCGGCCGAGGCAGTCACTTTATCACCAGTTTAGGTGAGTGACGCGCGGGCGTTCATCTTGTAAACTAGGTGACGAGTCAATCAATTCGCACATAAGGAAGAGCAGATTATGCCGCCGGGCGATAGCATCATCAAAGTTGCAATCATCGAAGATCAGCGAGTGCTTCGCGAGGGTCTGGCATTTTTGCTCGACGGCACCGAAGGATTTCGCTGCACCGGCAGCTTCGGGTCTGTTGAGCAGGCGCTGAGTAGAATCAGCGATGATTTGCCGCAGGTCGCGCTTGTAGATATTGGCCTTCCGGGAATGAGCGGCATCGAAGGCATACGCATTATGAAGGGCCGCTGGCCCGATTTGCTGCTCATCACGCTTACGATCTACGAAGACGACGAGAAGATTTTCGACGCGCTATGCGCGGGGGCGTCAGGCTATTTGCTCAAGCGGACGCCGCCTGCGCGACTGGTGGAATCTCTCAATGAAGTAGTCAATGGCGGCGCGCCCATGTCGCCCGAAGTGGCGCGCCGGGTTATTACTCTATTTAATAACGTTGCCCCTCCTGGAAAGGTCGATTATCGTTTGACACCGCATGAGATCAGGTTGCTGAAAATGCTTGTCGAAGGCCACAGCTACAAGACGGCCGCCGCCGAACTGGGAAGCAGCATCAACACAATCGGCACGCATATGCAGAGCATATACAGAAAACTGCAAGTCCACTCCAAATCGGAAGCCGTGGTCAAAGCTCTCCGCAACCGGCTGGTCTGATCGCTGAGCGATTTGCCTGAGTTGAGCCTGGCTTTCACACCGTTTCACAACTGGCCAGCCTGTCGCCAAAAAATCAAATAAACAGGTGATTGTTTTTGCGCGCGTCCGGGAATATCTTAGGGTACATCTGCCGAGATGAGTCGGCGATAAAGAAGAAGCTTGGCGCGCAAGCGGCAGACAAAAAGAGAAGCAACCTTAACGGCTGTCACCAATCAGGTGATAACGAAGAGAAAGCAGTTGAAAGGAGAAACTACTATGAACGCGATAACAAGAAGGAGATCAAAACCATGAAACGAATTTCTATGATCGCTGTTTTGCTAACGGGCCTCATCTTCACAGGAATCCTTGTCATCGCTGCCCAGGATGGGGCGGAGCACTCAAAGGCAGGAGATAGCACCGGCCTTCCAAACAAGATTTGGAAGCGTGGGCTTGAAATCGCGCCGGTCCCTCTCAACCTGGCGGGAAGAGACAGAAAACTTGTCGGCGAAGGAAGTTACATAGTCAACGCACAGGCGGGTTGCAACGGCTGTCACACCGCCAACCTCGGTACATACCTTCCCGGAGGCAACCCGTTTTTGGGACAGCCGGAACAAATAGACCCGGACCAGTACCTGGTCGGTGGCGACCCCTTCGGCCCCTTCATAAGCCGCAACCTCCGTCCCGATGCCACAGGAAACCCTGCGGATCGCTATCGTTTTCGCACCTCGCCGCTCAGAAATATAGGCCTCCAGCCGACCTTCTTTCACAATGGAGCATTCACATCGCTCGAAGGGGTTGTGCGCCATTACATGAATATCTTCGAGTCGGCGCGGAGTTTTGAAAACGACCGAGGGCATTTGGATGCGGACCTGGCTGTGAGGTTGGGACCGATAGAGCCGGTGCTTGAGAGGGTCGACTTTCTGCTGGCCCAGCCGATTGAACTGACGGAGGAAGAGGTTCGCCAGCTTGTAGAATTCGTTCGCAATGGGCTGCTCGATGAGCGAGCGAAGCCTGAGAATCTGCGCAGGCTGATACCGGAGACGGTTCCGAGCGGCAGGCCCGTGCCGGTATTCGAATGAGACGCCCTATTTGGAGTGTTGCGATAATCCAGTCATATTTACGGCGAAGAAACCCGCTCGCGTGGATCGAATGCTCGACCTTGCGCAGCAAGTCACGCCTTAGTAGTGATAACGAGCTTGTAGAAATGTGATTCGGTCGTCGCTCACCAGATACACGATTCGATGTTCTTGTGTTAAGCGGCGAGACCACGCGCCTGTCAGATCGTAGCGCAGCGGCTCGGGCTTGCCAATGCCTGTGAAAGGATCGCGCATAATGGCTTCTATCAAGTCAAACGCGCGCAGCGCAATCGCGCGATCAGTTTCAACCCAGTGGCGGAGGTCTTCTCGAAAACGGATGTGAAAGGCCGCGTCGCGCTCCGGGGCGGGCTTGCGCTTATTCTTCTTCGCCAAGTCCTACCTCTCGGCGCAGAGATCGGACTGAACGAACCTTGCCTTTTCGCAACTTGGCGTCTCTGAGGGCCGACAGCAATCGGTCTGCGTTCTTTGGAGAGCGGAGCAGGTGCAATGTTTCGAGGATACTTGCTAACTCATCGGCTGCGATGAGGGCGACATCTCCGCCCTTGCGCCGGGAGATGATGACTATGTCGCGGTTCTCAGCCACCTGATCGCAGAGCTTTGCGAGGTTTGCGCGCGCTTGTGTGTAAGTCGTTTGAGTTTCCATGTCGTGCCTTTGCTGTTTCAAATCACCGTACAGCTTTACTGTACAGGCTTGGTGATGAGGAAGCAAGCCAGCTTCAGCCTGTTTGACTCTACCGGCGTCAGGAAGTAGGGCCATTCAGTTCTTCGAAAGACAGGTCGAAAAGAGAAACCACCCGATAGACACCGCATCGACACAGATAGAGAAAAAACCGATAAAGATTTCTTTCTTCAGATTTCTCTATTTCGTCTTTCTCATCTTATCCGTGAATATCAGAGTTCATCTGTAGTTCCTTCCTTTCCGCCGAAAATTAAATGGCCCTAATATGCTACAGTCTCAACCCGTACCTGCGATCGCAAACCGCTATAAACCCATCCCGGTTGTGATACACTCAGGCGATTATGAGAGCAGACCCGGTAAAGCTCGAAATCTTCAAATCGCTCTATTCGTCTGTTGCCGAAGAGATGGGCGTATCCTTGCGCCGCTCGGCCTTTTCGCCCAACATCAAAGAGCGGCGCGATTATTCCTGCGCCGTCTTCAATCGCGATGGAGTGTTGATAGCTCAGGGCGATCACATGCCCGTGCATCTCGGCTCGATGCCGATGTCCGTGCGCGCAGCACTCGATACGCTCCAACTCGGGCCGGGCGACATAGCCGTGCTCAACGACCCTTACGCAGGCGGGACACACCTGCCCGACGTTACTATGGTCGCCGCCGTCTATGGAGGTCAGCCATCAGCCATCAGCCATCAGCCATCAGCAACCGCCAATCCGCAATCCGCAATCCGCAATCCGCAATCCACCGACCCCCGCCCCATGTTTTACGTTGCGAATCGCGCGCACCATGCAGACATAGGCGGCGCAACTCCCGGTTCTATGGGACGCGCCGATGAGATTTATCAGGAAGGCTTGCGAATACCTCCCGTCAGGTTGATGATAGCCGGGCTTGTCAATACCGACGTTATGCGATTGATATCGGCTAACGTCCGCCTGCCCGAAGAACGCGAAGGCGATCTCACCGCGCAACTCGGTGCTATAACTACAGGTCAATCGCGATTGCTTGAGATAGTCGAACGATACGGCTTCAAGGAAGCAGACCTATACGCTTCGCACCTCATCAATTACACAGCAGAGATGATGCGCCGCGTGATTCGCGATCTCCCCGACGGCTCTTACGAGGCCGAAGATTTTCTCGACGACGACGGCTACTCGGACGAACCTGTGCGAATAGCCGCGCGCATCACCATAGAGGGCGACAGGGCCAGCGTGGATTTCACAGGCAGCGCGCCGCAGGTGCGAGGGCCTATCAATGCCGTCGAAGCAATCACGGTCTCTGCGGTCTATTATGTCTTTCGCTGCCTGATACCTCTCGACGTGCCTGCAAGCTGGGGCATACTCGAACCCATCGAAGTCGTCGCGCCTTCCGGCACAATAGTCAACGCGCGGCCTCCTGCTGCGGTCGCGGGCGGAAACGTAGAGACATCTCAGCGCATAGTCGACACGCTTCTGCTTGCACTCTCACGCGCCGGAGCGCCGGTGCCTGCCGCGAGTCAGGGGACTATGAACAACCTGACGATAGGCGGGACAGACAGGCGCAACGGCAATCAGTTCGCTTATTACGAAACGGTCGCGGGCGGGATGGGCGCGCGGCCCGGACTCGATGGTATTGATGCCATTCACACACACATGACGAACTCGCTGAACACCCCCGCAGAAGCTATGGAGTACGCCTATCCCATGCGAGTGCGAAGGTATTCGATAAGGCGAGGGTCGGGCGGAAAGGGTCGGTTTCGCGGAGGCGACGGGGTGGTGCGCGAAATAGAGCTACTCACCGATGCGCGCGTGACCTTACTATCGGACAGGCGAAAAACGCGGCCTTACGGGCTTGCGGGCGGCGAGCCGGGCAAGTCGGGCCGCGCCGTGCTCGTGACAAAAAAAGGCGAGCGCGTGCTTGCAGGCAAAGACTCGACCGATGCGCGAGCAGGAGACCGCATTCGCATAGAGACGCCGGGCGGAGGAGGGTATGGGAAGGATGAAGGATGAATAAAAATCATTCTCAAACCGCATCGCTTTTCACCCTGCCGCTTTCCTTGCTAAGATTTTCTTCGTGATGTCCGAACAGATAAAAGAGCGGCTTGCGCGCGTCGGCCTTGCAGTAGCGCAGGCAGCCCGGCGCGCAGGCCGGAGGGCCGAAGAGATTACACTCATAACCGTATCCAAGACATTCGATGCCGATATAGTTCAACGCGCGGTCGAGGCGGGCGTGCGGGATCTGGGAGAAAATCGCGTGCAAGAGGCTGTGAGCAAAGCGCCGCTTATCTGCGGAGAAGGCGTCCGCTGGCATCTGATAGGCCATCTGCAATCGAACAAGGCGAGGGCGGCCGTCTCTACTTTCGATGTGATTCATACGGTCGATAGCCCGGAGCTTGCCGCGCGGCTCGACCGCTTGGCAGGAGAGCTTGGGCGGCGGCCCCGTGTTCTCATTCAGGTCGACCTCGGAGGCGAGGCGACTAAATCGGGCGCGGTCGAATCGGAGTTGCCTGCTATAGTAGAGGCTTTGGATGCGGCTCGTAACCTTGAGTTCCGGGGGCTGATGACTCTGCCGCCGTTTTTCGATTCAGTCGAAGAGACGCGCCCCTATTTTCGCCGTCTGCGCGAGATACTCGAAAACCTGAACCGGAGCCGCGCGCCCGAACGCAAGCTTGTCGAGTTGTCCATGGGCATGAGCCATGACTTCGAGGCGGCCATAGAGGAAGGGGCCACTATGGTGCGGGTGGGCACGGCCATCTTTGGCCCGCGCCGGTAAGAAAGGCAAAAGTAAATCAGCCGTCAGCCATCAGCCGTCAGCCATCAGTCGTCAGTCGTCAGCCGTCAGCCGTCAGCCATCAGTATTCGGTCTGATAGCTGATAGCTGATAGCTGATAGCTGATAGCTGATAGCTGAATCTAAGACGATTGATACAGATAACGATATGGATTTCATAGTATTCGTATTCAACCTGCTGGGGACGATCATTTTCTGGGCGACGATAGGTGTGTCCGGGCTTCTGTTTTTGCGTGTAATAATGACCTGGCTTGGGGTCAACCCCTTCGGGCGTGTCATGTACAATCTGACCAAGATAACCGAGCCGTTCGTGCGCCCCCTCAGACAACAGGTCGGCGGGCGCTTCATGCGTTACGATCTGATGCCGCTCGTCTTGGGGGTGTTGGTCCTTTTCATAGGCTTGTTCATCGCAAGCATGATCTGGCAACTCACGGGCATTTTCGACAACATAGTCAGGAATGCTCTCAGAGGCACTCTGACGTTCAAGTTCCTGCTCGCCAACCTGATAAGCCTTGCGGGATTGCTCTATGTGTTGGCGATCTTTCTGCGGTTCATCCTGCCGTATTTCGGGTTCGGATACGGCAATCGTACTTTGCGATTCATATATTCCATAACCGAGCCTCTGCTCAAACCTCTTCGCCGCATCTTCGTAATGGGGATGTTCGATTTCTCTCCGTTCATCGCAATGATAATAGTTCAGTTGGCCACAGGCATACTGGTAGGCATGCTGAATTGAATCGGCCAGGCAGCGTGATGATCGAACTCGCTGAGAAAGATGGGACCGTCACCTTCAAGGTTCGCGTCCAGCCGGGCGCGTCGCGGAATTTGCTTGCGGGCGTGTACGCGGGCGCTCTGAAGTTGAAGATTGCCGCCCCGCCCGTTCGAGGCAAAGCCAATGAGGAGTGCCGCCGGTATCTTGCAAAACTGCTCGATGTGCCGACCTCGGCGGTCGAGATAATATCGGGCGAAACATCGAAGAATAAAACCGTCCGCGTGTACAACATCAGTTCCAATCGAGTGCGTGAGGCGCTTGCCGGGTTATAGCCGTCAGCCGTCAGCCGTCAGCCGTCAGCCATTAGGGACGGCATTCAACCACAGATAACACGGATAACACATAAAATATCTGTGAAATCTGTGTGATCTGTGGTTCAGT
>JAKEHD010000486.1 GCA_022615215.1 Blastocatellia bacterium | reverse complement strand
TAGTAGACCATATCCACGCCCTTGTAGACATCTTCGTATTTGACCTTAGCGTAAGAAGGAACATCAGCGCGCCAGTTGGAGCGATCTTTGCCGATGAAGTAATTGGTTTTTGTAGGCAACTCATCCAGCCCCCGGATGCGCGGATTCGGGTTTGAGTCGGCGAGCTTCATCCGCAGGACTGAATTCGACGCGGGGACACGGGGACGCGGAGACGCGGAGACAGGATCATCAGTGAATCCCCGCGTCGCCGCGTCGCCCCCTCCCCGCGTCGTTAGCGCAAGCGCCGCTTCATTCGGCATCAGGAAGAGGTTGTAGTCCGAGTTGCGAGAGATGAATTTGATCTGGCCGTCAGCCTGGCCGTGATTTGCCTCAAACCGCAGGGGGAGTTTATTGTAAACCTGGCTCAACCCCTGCTGCCGGGAGTTTGAAGCGAAAGCCGGCAAGGTCAGGCGGCTATCTCCGAAGGAACTATGTTTAGCATCCAGCCTGAAGAAATTTGCCGTCCCCGCGAAGTTTGCATACTGTAGGCTCTTATGGCTGATAGCTGACGGCTGATAGCTGACGGCTGACCCCTGGCCCCCGACCACTGCCATTGCCAGTATCACGACGAGGAACTGTTTGCCGTGACGTTTGAGAAATCTTCTGCGCTTACCGGTGAAGCCGAAAACGAGAATGGCGCAAGCCCCGGCGAGCATTCCTCCAAGGCTCATCTGATTTGTGCTCAGGAATTGAGAGCGAGCGGGCATCTCGCGCCTGGGACCGGGTGTTACGGTGATGCCGAACTCTTTATGTACATCCGGGTTGCGGAGGTCTTCGCAGAGTCCCTTGACGGTTTGTTTGAGTTGAGGGCTGCCCTTTGAGGCGAACTGATTCAGGAAGCCATCGATCTCGTCGAGGTCGCCTTTTGTCAGCGTGACATCTTTGCCGGAGGAGAGATCGCGCACAATGGGCATGTATCTTTCGATCATCTGCTGAGAGCGGAGGACCATCAAGGGGTTTAGCATCATCATCGGGACGGCTTCGGAAGAAAGCCTGTAGTAGGAGCGCGCGTACTTCCGCCCTCGCTTCGATTTGGCAAGCTTCGAATCGCGAAACTCTCGCATCGAGTTCAGCGCGGCTTCTGCATTGGAAGCGCTTTGAACCGCCTGCGTGGCCGCGCACGGATTGAGAAAAGTCACTCGCGCTATGTCGGTGTAGACAGCGCCGTCAATCTCGGCTCGCGCTTCGATGGTCTGTTCTCCCGGAACCCAGTCCAGGTAATGGAGAAGTGCCCGCCCCCTCTCGTCGGTGTTTATTACCTGCGTTGAAATGACATCCCCCTCTCCTCCTCTGTCGCGAATTGTGAAGGTGACAGGCACATTGGATGCCGGGCCAGCGGCGGTGTTCAGCGCCGCTTTAACATAATGTCCTCCATAAGGCTGTCCGAGCGTGCTATCCTCTTCATCCAGATCAAATGAAATATTATCGAAGACCGGGAGGGTGGCCCGCGCAGGTTCAAGTTTCAACCCTTCACAAGGGGCGGTGATTACCAGGCACCAGCAGTTGAGCCTTACTGTTATAGAGTCAGCAATGCTGTTGAATTGTATCTTTACGAGGCGATAGGTTCCTCTTGCGTTGGTTCCTTCGATGTCTGAGATGAGGAGACTTCGTCTCCCTGAACTCAGCCAGCTCCCGATATATGGAGCCTCGCCGTCGTGATCCTGTATGCGCTCCCCTGCATTATCGGTGATTGCGAAGTCGGGAACCGGGGAACAGGTTGTGCCTATGCTTGAATTGGCCGGGATTGATAATCCACCGGGGAATAAGCGAGAATCGGACGATGAATCTTTTTGCAGATCAAGGTTAACTTTAGCGGTAAAGGTAGATATATTTGCGTGAGAGATATGCAGCCTCACTGAAAGATTATCAGCAATGATGTCTCTATCAACCGTGATGGTTGATGTGAACTCATTCCCCTGTATGGGCGTATCCTGGGCGCAAACGGTTATTTGTTCAGGATCGTCATTATCAATTATCGTGCATACGCCCTCGTCATCCGTAATCTCCGCCCCGCGCGCATTGCTCAATCTTACAAAGAACCTCTGCGGGCACTCCGGCAGGGTATCGCCTATTATAGGGATGGTAATTTCCCTGCTTATGCTACCGGCGGGAATGGTAAGCGTTTCGGACCGGGCTACGTAATCGCTTCCGGCGACGGCGCTGAAGCTTTCGGTCGTATAGTCAACCAATACATCGGAGTTGCTTCTGCGATTGAGGCCGACTCTCAGCGTAGCGTCCACGGTTCCGCTGTCGCCTTCAGTAACCTGGGTGTCGAGAATCGCCATGCGGGAAGGCCCATTATCATTATCGTGAATCGTGCATGTGCCGGGCGGTGATAAGATGAACTGAAAGTTCGGATTGCTCAGTGCTACGGTGAAAGTCTCGTCGCCCTCTTGCTCCTCGTCATCTAGTATCGGTATGGAAACGGTCATCGTTACGCGTCCGCCCGGCGTCTCTCCCGGCGGGAAAGTTACGGTTCCGGCTGAATTGGTGTAATCTCCCGGAGCGGTGGCCGAGCCGTTCGAGGTTGAATAGTTCACCGTAGTGGTGAATTCACGGAACCCGCCCTGATATTCAAAAGTAACCGTGAAGACGGCCTGAGCATCAATTCCTTCCGTCACCTCGATACTGTTAATAGAAAAAGAAGGACTTCCCTGAACCGGGGCGACAATGCTTGCCGCAGACGGTTCGATTATTAGCGCGTAATTGATGAAGCTCAATATGATGAGTATTGCTGGTATGGCTATGATCTTTTTCAATTCTTTATCCTCCTGATTAATTCCCGCCCTGGATGAACGTTCAAGAAAACCGCATATTCAGTGCAGGCGAGCCTTCGCGCATTCATAAGCGGTTTTCTTGAATCGAAAGGCTTGACAGCCAGCCTTTGAAGATATAGACACCCGGCGCGGCGGATCTCTCTCACATGTATTTCGATTGAAGAGTTTCAATCGAGGCTATCGTCTGTTTATTCGATATGCTGGTTTCCGATAATTGCCTTTCAAATCGGTTTCGAGTAAGCTCGTAAGGCAACGCAACCCGGTATGATTCGATATCTTTATAACCGGTGAAGGCTATGAAGGAAAGATCGCCTCCCAGTGAACTCGAAGAAAGATTCAACGCCATTCTCGATAAGTACGGCGACTATCTGCGCAATGCCATAGCTCAGGTCTGTCCCAAAGACCTCGGAATAGAGATCGGCGACATCGAGCAGGAAGCCCGCCTGCGACTGTGGCGCGCGATCGAGAGTGAGAGGGAAATCCTTCATCCGGGGTCATATATATATAAGATTGCAGTTTCGACGACGCTCAACGCGATTCGCCGGGCGAAAAACAGGCGCGAAGAGCAGTTGCGCTTTGCCGAGGATGACGACTCAGAGGGGCAAATACATCCCCTGACAGCGGACCCTGGGCTGTCGCCTGAAGCTCTCGCAGAGCGGAATGAATTGATCGGCAAGGTCGAACGCGCCCTGGACCGGCTGCCTGAGAACCGGCGGCTGGCCGTAGGGCTTTATCTGAAGGGGATGACGACTGCGGAGATAGCGGAGTTTCTGGACTGGACCGAGGCGAAGGCGCGCAACCTTGCTTATCGCGGGTTGAACGATTTGCGAGAGCAACTTCGCGCAGAAGGCATAGAGTACGACGGATGAAATTGACCCAAGAAAAACTTAAAGAACTGATGCAACAGCAATCCGCCCGCTCGACCGGGCGGCAAGCCGAATGCCTCACCGAAGACCAGTTCGCGCGAGCCGTCGCAGGAGAGATGAACCGCGAGGATCGCTTGCGGATGGCCAATCATTTGATCGTCTGCGCCGACTGCACGGAGGAATACCGCATACTGCGCTCGCTAAAATCGTGGGCCGAAGAAGCGGAGCGAACCTTAGCATCGTCGGTTGACGCAGACTCGCGTTCGGAAACGCTTCAGCCTCCGATTAGAATCGCTGAAAAGAAAGCCGCACGCTCTCCCCGGAATCGCTTTGCAGTATTGCTTTCGTCGCCCGGAACGAGCCTTGCGCTGGCCGCGTCGCTCCTGATCGTTCTGACTTCAGGCGTCTGGCTCGTGTTGAATCGTCAGGAGCAAAATCAGGAGATCACGCGATTGAACCAGCAAGTGGCCGAGCAAGAGCGATCTCTTGAATCGGCCGAAGAGTCTCTCGAAGAAACTCGCCGTCGGCTTGAAGCGGCGCTCGCCGAGCAGGAAAAACCCGGCCAGGATCCGAAAGCGTATGAGGAAGAGATTGCGAGGCTTCGCCGCATGATCGCCGAGCTTTCCAGACCTCAACTCGATGCTCCAATAATCGACCTCGACCCGGCAGGCGCTATACGAGGGGGCCCTGAAAGGACGACGACAAAAGTCGAGGTGCCGGACACGGCAAACTCCCTCACATTGATTTTGAATTTCAGCGGCCGAAAGCAGCACTCCCGATACCTTGTGGAAGTATTGAATGATGGCGGCCGCAGTGTATGGCGCGGCGAAGCGAAGCGAAACAGTCAGATATACAGCCTGAACCTTACGCTGTCGCGCCGCCTGGTTCCTGCGGGCCGTTACCTTATCAAACTGTACGGCTTCGAGGACGGCGAAAAAGAACTGGTGGCCGATTACTCTGTGCTTATCAGCTACCGGTGAGATGGCGCTCTTGATCGCACGGGAAGGCGATGTGTGAGGTGAAGAGATGCGAATACTCCGTAAAACTTTGATTGCGGCGATTCTGGCAAGCGGGATGGTTATAACGACAGGTCTTGCGCGGACTGGTTCGCTCTCGCAGGATGTGAGCGAACTTGTGCCCGGCGCAACAATTGAGCGCGAGCTTTCAGGCGGCGAGACCCACACTTATCGAATCGCGCTCATTGCGGGCCAGTATACGCGTGTGAGCGTCGAGCGGCAAATCGTAAACATCACTGTGGCGGTTTCAGGACCGAACGGGCAAGAGATCATCAAAGTGGGCAGAAACCACCAGTTGCGGCCCGATAGGGTTTCTATTGTCGCGCAGGAAACAGCCGACTATCACCTGATTGTGAGCGCGCCGGGACAGCAGAATTCTGCCGGGCGCTACCGCGTTCGGATAGATGAGTTGCGGGACGGCACGCCTGCGGATGAAAAACGCTTCGCCGCAGAGAAACTCGTCGCTGAAGGCGACCGGCTGCGCGGACAGAGGACGGCAGATTCGCTCAGGGGGGCCATCGAAAAATATGAAGAGTCGCTTGCGAACTGGCGAGCCATAGAGGATTCGTATGAAGAAGCGCTGACGCTCAACTTCATAGGAATGATTCACCGGGCGCTGGGCGATTCCCGTAAGGCGCTCGATTATTACGGGCAGTCTCTCCCTCTGTTTCGAATTTCGGGTGATCGCCTGGGTGAAGCCGAAACGCTCAATAACATGGCCACAGCCCATTATGCGCTTGGCGATATACAAGAAGCGCTGAACCTGTTAAATCAGGCGCTTCCTATCCTGCGAGAGATCGAGGACCGTCAGGGTGAATCATCCACGCTCAATAATCTCGGATCTATATACTGGGCGAGCGGCGAGCCATTGCTTGCGCTCGATTATTATAACCAGGCGCTGCCTCTCTATCGCGCCCTCAAAAACCGCCGCAGCGAGGCCCTCGCGCTGAACAATATAGGGACGGTCTATTCCGATATTGGCGACCTACAGCAGGCGCTCGAAAGCTATCTCCAGGCTCTGTCGATCAGGCGGGAAACAGGCGACCGTCGCGGAGAAGGCATCACGCTGGCCAATATAGGGCTGATATATCACAGCCTGTGCGAGCCGGCGCGTTCGCTCGATTATTTCGAGCAGGCCCTGACGCTGAGGCGGGTTGCAGGGGACCGCCGGGGCGAGGGGTATGTTTTCAGAAACCTCGGGCTTGCTTACTGGTCGCTCGGCGACTATCAGAAGGCGCTCCAATACAACGAACAGGCGCTTTCAGTATTTCGGGAAGTCGGCGACCGGAGGGGCGAGGCCCAGGTGTTGAACAATTTGGGCATGACCTATACTGACCTCGGCAATCAGCAGAAGGCGATTGCGTACAACGGGCAGGCGCTCGCAATTTATCGCGAGGTGGGCGACCGACGCGGCCAGGCTCAATCGCTTGATGCGCTCGGACGCGCTCACGCACGTGAGGGTGAGCCTGACAAAGCCATCGATCATCATCGCAAAGCGCTCGCAATACGCCGGGCCATAAAGCACCCTGGCGGCGAAGCCCAATCGCTTCTGGGTCTTGCTGAGGTTGAACGCGAGCGCGGCAACATCATTGAGGCCCGCGCTCTTATGGAATCGGCGCTCGGCATAATCGAGTCGCTTCGGGGCAGAGTCGCCGCCGAAGACATGCGCGCTTCCTACCTTGCTACAAACCGTGCTTTCTACGATTTCCACATCGATCTGTTGATGGCTATGCACAATCTTCATCCCTCTAAAGGGCACGACGCGGAGGCGCTCGAAGCGAGTGAAAGCGCTCGCGCCCGCGCATTGCTCGATTCCCTTGCCGAAGTGCGCGCAGACCTTCGGCAAGGGGTCGATCAAGCGTTGCTCCAGGAGGAGCGCGCGCTCGAACAGCGCCTCAATGCCAAAGAGTCTTATCGCATGCAACTGCTCGGCGGCAAACATACTCGGGAGCAGTTGACGAAGGTAGAACGAGAGATGCAAGACCTGCTCGCTCGGTATCAATCCGTACAGGCACAGATCCGCGCGACAAGCCCCCGGTATGCAGCGTTGATCCGACCCGCTCCGGCGAGCCTTGCGGAGATCAGGCAACAGGTGCTCGATTCGGAAACGTTGCTGCTTGAGTACGCGCTCGGCCGCCGGCGCAGCTTCCTTTGGGCCGTGACCTCGAATTCGATTACAAGTTTCGAATTGCCACCGCGAGAAGAAATAGAATCGGTCGCCCGGCGCGTTTATGAACTATTGACCGTAAGCCATCGCCGTCAGCGCAAAAGAGAAGGCGAGATTGCGATGGCCGAACTGAGCCGTATGCTGCTCGGACCCGTGGCAAAGGAGTTAAAAAAGAAACGTTTGCTCATAGTCGCCGATGGCGTTTTGCATTATGTGCCCTTTGCTGCGTTGCCTGTGCCTTTGGCGCAGGCGTCCGTTGTCAGTAGTCATAAAGATTTCTTTCTTACGTTGTCCGTTGCAGGTGATAAAGCGTCGAACCTTAACCTGCGAACGTCGGACAATTATCGCCCCCTGATTGTCGAGCACGAAGTAATCAACCTGCCTTCGGCTTCGGTTCTGGCGCTGATGAGGCGGGAACTAAAGGGGCGCAAACCCGCGAGTCGGACGGTCGCCGTGCTGGCCGATCCTGTGTTTCATAGCGGCGATTTGCGAGCCTCGCAAGCCGGAGAAAAATTGCAAGAGCATGACCGAGAGGTGTCGTCCAGTCGCATTGCGGAAGGAGACCTGGGGCGATCGACAAGGGAGACGGGCTTCGCTGGACTTGAGCGATTGCCTTTCACGCGCATGGAGGCCGAAGCGATACTGGCTATGGCCGGGGAGCGAGGCAATCTCAAGGCCCTGGATTTCGATGCGAGCCGGGCGATGGCGACCGGCCCTGAGTTGGCCGAATACCGAATAGTGCATTTTGCCACTCACGGGTTGATAAACAGTCTGCACCCGCAGTTGTCAGGCATAGTGCTGTCGCTCCTGGACGAAGGCGGCAGGCCGCAGGAAGGGTTTCTAAGGGTACACGACATTTACAATATGAAGCTCTCGGCAGAGCTCGTGGTGTTGAGCGGGTGCCGGACGGCGCTCGGCAAGGAGATTCGCGGCGAAGGGGTTGTAGGGCTTGTGCGTGGATTTATGTATGCGGGCGCGCCGCGCGTAGTGGCAAGCCTCTGGGACGTGAGAGATGAGGCGACCTCTGAGTTGATGAAGCGGTTTTATGAGAAGATGCTGAAAGAGAGGCTGACGGCGGCAGCCGCCCTGAGAGCCGCGCAGGTCGAGATGTGGAAAGAGGAGCGATGGAGAGCGCCTTACTACTGGGCAGGCTTCGTGCTACAAGGCGAGTGGAGATGATAAGCCCTACACAAAACGGCGGCAAATGGCAGAGCAGGCCGGAACCTGGTCCGCAATCTGACTGACTAATTGGCTCGCGTGAAGCTGAACTCCGCGCTCGTCGTCCCATCAGGATTTCTCACCTGCAATCGCACCATCGCGCCCGGCGCTATCTTCTTGGCTACCTTCTTGCCCTTGAGCGAGGTTGCGGACTTGAACTTCGTCTTCTTCTGCACTTCTCCATCGAGAAGTATCACTGCGCCCGCCTCGAACTCTTCGCCCGTTATGATCACATGCTTGCCCTGTATCCTGACGTCAGTGATTGCAGGCCCGTCCCCGATTCTGGCTATGAAGAGATCGGCCGCCCCTCCGCCGTTGTCTGCCTGGAATCCATTGCGAGATGGGAAATCTGTCGAGTCGGTCAATCCCATCACATAAGCATTTCCCCTCTCATCGGTTGCCACTGCGATTCCTGAATCAAGCCCGGTTCCTCCGAGATAGGTCGATAGTTCGAGCGCTGTCCCCGCAGCGTGTACCTTCGCCACGAAAGCATCATAAGTGCCCCCCTGTCCGGTCGCCTGCACGGGAGAGCGGGTCGGGAAATCCGACGAAGAGGTGAAGCCCGTCAGGTATATGCCGCCCTTCGAATCCCTCGCTATACCGAGGCTCCCGTCCGTGTTGCTCCCGCCGAGATATGTGGAGAAGACGAACTGAGACCCCTGCGGGTTCAACTTCACGAGGAATGCGTCGCTGCTTCCGCCTATGGCCGGTTGCAGGGCGATCATTGTCGGGAAGTTCTCAGAATCGGTGTCTCCTGTCACATAAGCGTTTCCTTCCACATCGGCGATCATTCGCATCCCCCGGTCAGCGCCGCCGCCGCCAAGATAAGTCGAATAGACGAGCGCGCCTGAAGGGTTGAGCTTCGTAACGAACGCATCGAAAGCGCCGCCATTGTGCGCGCCCTGAATCGCGTTTGCAGTCCTGAAGTCGGGCGAGAAAGTCACGCCCGTCACGTAAGCATTGCCCGACGGATCGATTGCCATGCTTGCGGCCCCGTCGTTGTCCGCTCCGCCGAGGTAAGTCGAATACAAGAGCTGATTGCCCGCAGCATTCAGCTTCGCCACATAAACGTCAGCCGCTCCGCCCAGGTTTCCTTGAGCAGCATTCGCGACGGGGAAATCGGGCGATGTCGCCACTCCTGCCAGGTGGATATTGCCCGATTGATCTACCGCTATACTCGTGCCGAAGTCCCTGAGCCTCCCGCCGAGATATGTCGAATAGAGTAGATTACCCGTCGGGCCGAACTTCGTAACGAAGGCATTGGTCTCTCCTCGCTTATTGGGCTGAAATGGGTTCATCGTGGGGAAATTGGTCGAAGCCGTATAACCAGCCACATAGAGATTGCCTGATGAATCGAGCGCGATGCCGCCCGCGCCTTCGCGGTCGTCGCCTCCCAGGTATGTTATAAAAAGCATGCGAGCGCCCGACGCATCAAGCTTTGCCACGAAGGCATCCTGCGTTCCTTCGAGTTGTGACTGCGCGCCATTGGCGGCCGGAAAATCGATGGAATCGGTCGTGCCCACGACATAAGCGTTGCCTTCGGAATCTACAGTCATAGAGGTGCCCTGATCGTCGCTACTACCGCCAAGATAAGTCGAGTAGGCCAGCACCGGATCGATCACAAGCGGCAGCGAAGGGTCATAGTCCCCGACTTCAAATCCGACTTCGGGAGTGATGCGTGACGAGTGATGCGTGATGCGTGATGCGTGATGCGTCTTCAGTTCTTCACTTTTTCCTTTTTCCTTTTTCCTTTTGAC
>JAKEHD010000485.1 GCA_022615215.1 Blastocatellia bacterium | reverse complement strand
GAGCACGGGGACGGCAGCCTCGCGCAAGCCCGGTTCGTTGCCAAGTTGTACGGCGGTCAGACTCGAATCGCTCGTCATCTGCGGCGAGTTTTGCGCTATGCCGGGAGAGATTACTTCCAGTTCGGCGCGCGCCTGGTCCAGATTCACTTCCGCATGCAATCGACCTACTATCCGCAGCCAACTGGTGGACCTCACATCGAGCAAATCGGCGCTCCCGACCATTCGGCGCGTGCCGGCCGAAGCCGGAGCGATCTGGCCCTGCATCATCGCAGGCACCCAAAACCGGCTTGAGCGGCCGAGTAATGCGCTGTTGAATCCTCGCGGAGCCACGCCGATAACAGAATAAGGATAGCCATTCAATACAATGTCTCGGCCGATCATTCCCGGATCGGCCCCGAACCGTTCCCGCCATAAATCATAGCTGAGTACGACTACAGGTGATTGGCCCGGCACGCGATCTTCTTCCGGCAGGAACGTGCGGCCAAGTACGGGTTTGACTCCGAGCACATCGAAGTAATTTCCAGTGACGATCTCTCCGGCCAGCACCTCAGCGCCAACTTCTACGCTCAGGCTCACGTCCAACGATCCGTAAGCCGCGAGTCCCGAAAGGCTCTTCGACTGATCGCGTATATCCGCATAGTCGGGATATGAAAAAGATTCATTCAAAGAGGAGTCGTCCGAACGGACCAGAAGAGTCACAAGGCGATCCGGCGCGTCTCCGGGCAAGGGCCGCAGGAAGGCTGCATTGAGGAGACTGAAGATAGTCGTATTAGCGCCTATGCCTATGGCCAGGGTCAATACAGCCGCAAGGGTGAAGCCCGGCTTTTTCAATAACATCCGCACCGCATATCTAAGATCCTGATATAAATTTTCCATCGCCAATCCTCCTTCAAACAATGAACGCGGAATGGTGAATGCTGAGAACCTTCTTTTATGTTCATCATTCCGCGTTCATAACTCATCATTCATAGCGTAGCGCCACCATCGGATCGACTTTCGTCGCGCGCCGCGCCGGCAGGTAGCAAGCAAGCAACGCTACGGTTATGAGCAGCAGCGACACGGCAGCAAACGTCAATGGATCGGTCGCGCTGACGCCGAAGAGCAGGCTCTCCATCAAGCGGGTCAGGGCGAAAGACGCAATCAAGCCCATCATCACTCCCGTAACAGCGAGCGCCATTCCCTGTCCCACCACCATCTTCAGCACATCGCTGCGGCTTGCGCCGAGAGCCATTCGCACTCCTATCTCGTGCGTTCGCTGCGCTACAGTGTAGGAGAGCAATCCGTAAATACCGACCGATGCCAGAATGAGAGCGACCGCTCCGAACAGTCCCATCAAAAGCATGTTGAAACGCCGCTGCGCCATGTTGATCGCTACTATCTCCTCCATAGTTCTCACCTGAGAAATCGGCTGATCCGAATCGAGCGACCAGACCTCTTTGCGCATGCTTGCGACAAGGGCCGCCGGGTCGCCTTCGGTCCTCACAAGCACGTTCATGTCGGAGAGAGGCGATTGCCGCGTCGGCACATAAAAAGCCGGGTCCACCTCCGCTTCCAGACCGAGGAACTTCACGTCTCTCACAACGCCGACGATCTCGAAAGAAGCGGGCGTCGCATCGCCCCATATAGCAGTGGGCGGACCTATACCGAGCCGCTTGCCGAGAGCCTCTTCGCCTGAAAAGTAACGGCGAGCCAGAGTCTCATTTACTATGACGACGCCGGGATGGTCGGGGTCGTCCTGAGCGGTGAACTCGCGCCCCCTCAATAATCCTATCCCCATCGCGCGGAAATAGCCGGCGCTCACGGGGCGGAATTTTCCAACGGGCTGTTCTTCCGGTTGCGGCCGGTCCTCTATGGAAAAACTGTTGATCCATGTCGCTTCGAGCGGATGATTGTAAGCCAGAACCGCCGATTTCACTCCCGGAAGGTTGTTTATGCGTTCGAGCAGTTGCGTGTAGAAGCCGCTGACCTCGTGCCACTCCGAGTATTTCGATTGAGGAAGCGTCATATCCATGACCAGCACGCCATCAGGGTTGAAGCCCGGATCGACCCGCTGCAACTCTCGAAAGCTCTTTATCAACAAGCCGGCGCCGACCACGAGGACTACCGCCATGCCGACCTGAAAGACCACAAGCATACGACGAAGACGCTGCCGCCCCGCGACGGAAGAGGTCCGCCCTCCCTCTTTGAGCGTCTCAAGCAGATTGGGTTTCGAAGACTGGATGGCAGGCACGAGGCCGAACACCAGGCTTGCGACAAAGGCGAGCAGGAGCGTGAAGAGGAGCACCCCCGCGTCCAGGCCCACCTGATCGAGGCGAGGAATCTCTTCGGGGATGATCTTCATTATAAGATCGACGCCGAAGACCGCGAGCCACACGCCCGTCAGCCCGCCCAGCAAGGAAAGAAGAAATCCCTCGACCATGAACTGGCGGACGAGGCGCAAGCGTGTGCCGCCAAGAGCGGCGCGAATCGCTATCTCTTTGTTGCGGGCGGCAAATCGAGCAAGCAGGAGGCTCGCTATATTGGCGCAGGCTATCAACAACACAAACCCGACCGTGCCGAGCAGGACGAGCAGCGCCGGTCTCACATTTCCGACCATCTCATACATCAAAGGGCTGACGAGAATGCCTTCGTCCTCATTTTCAGGAAACGATTGTTCGAGCCGAGCGGCTACAGTGTTCATCTCCGCCTGCGCCTGATCGAGGGTCACTCCCGGCTTGAGCCGTCCTATGACCCCAAGTATGTGAGAGCGACGGCTTGCGCGCCAACGGTCGCTGAAAGCTGCGGGAATCCAGAACTGCTGATGTGAGTGTTGAAACATTATCTTCGCCGAGGTCGTGGGCCAGCTCGGATATATGTCAGGCGGCATCACCCCGACTATCGTATAGATGTTCCCGTCCATCGTGACCGTCTTTCCCGCGATGTCCGGGTCCGAGCCGAACCTTCGCTGCCAGAGACCGTGACTGAGTATGACGACCTGCCCCTTGCCGGGCGCGTCTTCTTCGGGCAGAAAAGAGCGCCCGATCACAGGCTCTACGCCGAGCACAGCGAAGTAGCCCGCGCTCACGCGCACGCCGAGGAGTTGTTCGGGTTCGCCCGCGCCCGTGAGGTTGAGGCTCGAAGCGCCGAGCAAAGCCATCTCTTCGAAGGCAGCGCTCTGCTCGCGCCAGTCGAAATAATTGGCGGGAGCGACGCGCCATCGCTCTCCTCCTTTGCCGAGGTCGGTCTCCCACACCGCAACTATTCGGTCAGGCTCTTTGTACGGAAGCGGTCGCAGAAGGACGGCCTCCACGATGCTGAAGATCGCCGTGTTTGCGCCTATGCCCAAAGCGAGCGTCAATATAGCCGCTACGGTGAAGCCCGGTTTAGCGAGCAGCATTCGAATGCCGAAGCGAATATCTTTTATAAGGTTGTCCATCATCACCCTCCATTATTCCTGAATCGATCAAAAGAGCCGATAAGCGGAAGACGCCCGCTAAAGTCTTTTGTATTATCGGCAAATTGCATGCCACCTGACGGGCAAGCCCAATCGTTGAAAACCGGTGAATAATATAGAGATTGATAAAGCCAACAATCCTTGAGTGTCCGATAGCGGGACCGCGGCGTGTCGAAATCGAACCCGAACGGGCGGCATGGAATTTGGAAGGCATGGTGTGCGTTGAAGCGATGCTTATGGCCGGGCATAAGGTTAGGCGTATGCTCTCATCATCCGGTTATTCCTCTTTGCTGAAATGATAATAGTGATGAAACCCTGAATTATAGACGGCCGCCATCTTGTCATCCGTGTAATCGAATATCTTGAATAACTCTTTCGGGACATGTTCCAAAGAGATAAGGCTCGCATCCATTCGTATCTCTTTGTAGCTTGCAACCTTGCCGGACTTATTGCGAAACGCCGTCCCTATAACCGGATCATACAGGTGCCATCCATTTCCATAATAGACCTCGATAACCATGTGAGCGATAAGCGGGGACGCGCCATCAATAAGATCGATCATCCTGGTCTTGTAATTTCCGGCTTCGGCAATCGTGGCCATCGTTAAGACAAGCCCCCATCCTGAATGCGAACCCTTATCCAAAACTTCTCGCGGTGCCCTGTATCTCTTCGATGAATCGGTCGCAACGAATTTGCTCGCAACATACCGGTTTATCGCTTCCAGCTTCTCTTCGTCCGTCTCTCTTCCTTCCGTCAACCCGTCGAAGAGCTTCTTATAATGCTCGATATTGCGTTCATCATAAGCCACATAGCTGATGGAATTCCTGCCCGATAGGTCCGAGGTATCTATCAGGCAGCCGCCCTCGAATGAAAGTTCGCCGAGGTCGAGCACTCCTTCAACCGGATAAATTTCAGGCGCGCTCAACTTTATTTGTCGCGTTTGATAAGCATTGGCCTCGACGATCAGAGTATAGTCGGCTTTCGGATACCATATCACGTCGCGCAGTACGAATCGGCCCGTCCGATCAGTCAGAGCGGCCCACCCTGAGACAGAATCCAGGGCTTCGATCTGTCCGCCCGCCAGCGGCCCGCTACTTGCGGTAGTCACTCTGCCTGATAGAGAGATGCGTCTCGGCGACTGGCCCTGCCAGGCGGCGACCTTCATCTCGGCTTTCGTGGCCCATCTCTTCAAAGCGTGTCGGCAGCGCGCAGACCAGGGAAGTCCCGGCCAAAACAGAATGACCGGCAGTATCAATGCTATCAACAGGATGGTTATGCTGCGTTTTCGGACCTTTTTCATGGCGATTCGGGTCTCCCGAACAAACCTTGCCCTTCGAGTGATATGTCTTGCGAATAATTTGTTGAATCGTACGGAGCCTCCCGCGTGCGGCCTTACCAGACAACGCAGAGGCTGTCCTTTTCAACCTCATATATCTGATGGAACCCGGAGGCGAGCGCCTCGGGCATCCATTCGAGAATGCTGCGAATTACTTTCGGGTTGAATCCCTGAAATGCTTCGGGCGTTACAAGATCGGTGTTCAGCCTGAGTTCTTCGTAGCTTGCAACCCGGCCTTCTTCATTGAGAAAGAAGACGCCGTAAGTAGGATCGTAGAGATGCCAGGCATCATCATAATAGACCTCGACCGCGACGTGAGTGTGTAGATATTCAGCCGTATCACTTGTATGAACGGTCCTTGCGGGATAACCGCCTGCCGCCGCAACTATGGCGAGGGCGAAAGCGAGATTGCTACAGTGCGGAGCGCCCCGCTCTATGATCTGGCGAGCGGACTTGAAACTCCAGGCATCCTCCTCAGGGTTGTGCCTCCCGGCGATGTACTTATTGATCGCATCGATCTTCTGATGATGCGTTCCGAGATTCATCGTCAGGCGATTGAACAGGTCTCTGTAGTAGTAATCGTTTTCGGTATCGTAGGTCAAACGAGGCGCGGGCCTTTCTTTCTGCTCCATACTTCGCCCTTCCTCGAAATTCAACTCTCCGAGATCGACCGTGCCACCGGTTGGGTAATACAAAGGGGCGCTTACCTGCAATCGCCTTGCGGGGTAGCTGCCGGCCGTGATGACGAGATTGTATGTGGCACCGGGATACCACATCAGATGAGGCAAAAGAAATCGCCCCTGGCCGTCAGTCATAGCCGCGTACCCGGAGGCGGATTCGAGGGCGACAACCTGCGCCCCTTTCAATGCCTGAACGAATGCGCCTCTCCCTGACACCTTGCCTGATAAAGTCACAGGCCTCGGTTGATCGTTCCGCCATGCGGCGATCTTCGTTTCGATTTTGAATGCGATTCTTCTAAAGGTATAACGGACGTGCGCAGACCAGGGCAGTCCGGGCCAGAAGAGGGCTGCAAGAAATAATGTGACCCCGATGCAGCCGACAATAAGGCGCTTGATCGTCTTCTTTCCGTTCATCGAGTTTGAACACTGACCGAAATTTCCAGTAAAAACTATAGCAATTGCCGGACTCTGTCAATCGATTTCACGGCTCATCCCTTTTCCTCTTTTCATCAGGTTGTCATTCAAAAAGCGCAGAACCTTCGGCCAGGAATCGGCCTGCGCGCGGGCATTCGCCTCAGCGGTACCGCCCAATGCCAGAGTGCCTGTGCCCATCGATGTGGTAGTCGGCCTGTAGGGTCTTCCTATAGCATGGCCCGCCGATTCGTAAGAGAGATGCTCGTATCTATGTTTGTGCTTGCGCTCTTTCAACCTTGCGATGACCATATCGGCCATGACCGATGAAGGCCATAACTCATCGCCTTTGCCGGAGATCACAAGCACAGGCCCGTTTATCTTCTCGACCGGTATGGCTGCCTTCTCGACAGCCTCTTTATTATCGAGGCTCGCCAGATAAAGCGGGGCGATAATCATCTGATTCTTAGCATTTCGCGAAGGGGGCATCGATGCGTAAGGAACATAATCGAGTGGCTTTCCTCCCTCGCTCCACGAGGAACCGCCCCCGCCTATTCCCTGCCAGACGACATTGCTCGGCACATAGGCCACCACTGCTTTCAACTCAGGAAACTTCGCGGCCAGAAGCAACGCGAGTTCTCCCCCTTTGGAGCCGCCCAGGACGGCCAGTCTCTCAGAACTAATCGTGTCTCTCGCTCGCATCCAATCGATGGCTTTCTTGAGATACTCGACAGGAACCTCGACTAGCCTTTGCGGAAGGCCCTCCATTCCGAAATAGGCTACGGCGAGCGCCGCATATCCGCGCGAGGCCAGCAATGCCGCGCCCGACTCTGCGCTCTGTATGCCGCCTTCGGACCCTCCCAAAACGAGGACGCCCGGATGAGGGCCGCCTTTTTCCGGCTCGTATAACTTCGCCACAAGTCCATCGTCTCGCACGTCGAGCGACCTGACACCCGGCGCTACGAACAACCGAGTGAGGCGAGCCTCCGCGACAGGTTTGCCTGCGATCTCAAGGTCGAAATTCATCACGACCGGCGCGAGAGGCGAAGGCCGCGCAGAATGATCTCCGCCTGTCCCTTCAACCGTCTTCATGGACCAGAACAATCCCATAGCGTCCACGCCCGTGTAGCTGCCGCTTGAAGGTGCCCGTTTGCCGAGATCGACCGCGCCGCGTTTATCGGCAGTGAATTCCGCCTCGGACTTCCACGTCTCTCCATGCATGCCCGGCATCGTGGCGATGATCTTAAAAGCCTGATCGGGCGAAAGACCTGTGACTCGAGTGCTCACGACTTCATCCATCAACGCAGTGTCCGGGCTTACGTGAATCGCCGGAGCAGCCTTGCTGCCCGTTCCAACCGCAAAGGCTAAGGCCGTCAAAAATATCGCGAGAATTAGAGAGGGCATGATTTTTTTCATGATTTGTCTCCGGTTTTTATCTCATTCAAGGATTGGGTTCAACGGAAATAGTACACGGATTTCGGATTAAACCCTGCCTGCGCACAACTATACTGCGCGCGGGGCAAAATGAAAGTTTTTCCAAAGAGAAACGCATATTTGGAGTGCGCCGATTGTGGCGGCGCTTTGGTTGCGCCAGAAGTTAGGCAAAAACTGAAACTCACAGCGGGCGGAAGCCGATGGTATCTTGCTTTTGCT
>JAKEHD010000484.1 GCA_022615215.1 Blastocatellia bacterium | reverse complement strand
TGAGTGACGGTGAAGGTCTGACCGGCTACGGTCATGGTTCCCGTGCGAGAGACAGGGTTCGAATTGGCCGAGACCGAATAGCTGACCAGTCCGTTGCCAGTGCCGCTCGCGCCCGATGTGATGTTGATCCAGGGGGCGTTGCTCGTCGCCGTCCAGTTGCAACCCGACTGCGTATTTACGCTCAGGTTCGCCGCGCCGCCGCTCGCAGGGAAGTTCTGACTGGTCGGATCGATTGTGAAGGTGCAATTGCTGCCGACTTGAATGGAAACATTTAGGGACGGTTCTCCGAAGAATCCCAATCCGTCCTTCCACAACTGCCACTGGAAATTGTAAGCGCCCGGCGCTTGGGGCGCGAAGGCGGTGAATGTGATGTTGAGTTGTTGTCCGGGGCTTATAAAGACGCTGTTAAGCGATACAGTGTTCCCTCCCCAGGTCAGGTTATTCGGCGGGTTCTGAGACCTCAGACTGAACCCGGCGCTTCCGGTCCAGCTTTCTGTGCCGGTATTAAGCCACCTCAGGGTCACGTTGAACGACTGTCCCGGTTGCACGGATTGCGGCACTATTCCTAATACGAACTGCGAGTCGGGTTGTGCGGGAGGTGATATGGTGAGCGAAAATGCTTTTTGCGCTGTGGCCGCCGCGTCGTCTGTGACCTGCACTGTGAAACTGAAAGTCCCTGTGACCGATGGCGTGCCGCTTATCACCCCGCCCGAACTCAGGCCCAGCCCCGTAGGCAGCGATCCTGACAAGAGGTTCCAGGTATATGGCGATTGGCCGCCGCTCGCCGCGAGCGTCTGCGAATAGAACGTGCCTTGCGACCCGCCCGTAAGCGGTGAACTCGTGGTTATTGTGAGCGGGCCGCCGCCGCCGCCGCCCGGACCCACATACAGGAAGTTGATCCCATCGACGTCGTCCTGGCGTATGGACGCGCAGCGTCCGTCGAAGTGCGCCGAAGCAAACATCGTCGCAACGCCGAACTGCGAATGGCCTAACCCCAATGCGTGTCCAAGCTCGTGCGTCATGACCTCTCGCACGTTGCAGGGGTTCGTAAAGAAACAACTCGCGTTAGGATTGAACGATACGAACCCTCTCGTCGCCCTGCGATACGTCACTCCGCCTACCACTATAGACTGCGAGGTCCAACTCAACCCCCCAACAGCCAGCGTACCTTGGCAGGTCGGAGAGGGCGACCACCTTCCATCGCACCCGTTGAATATTATCGTGTTCTGGCTCGACGACGGTCCGCATGCTCCGGTATTCGGGCCCACCTGCACAACCAGAGGGTTGCCCGGCACCGTAGACCATGCATTCATCGCCGCCGTTATATCGCTGTTTATCTGAGCATTCGGCGCATTATTGGGATTGACATCAAAGACCACAGGCTGACCGCTCAGAGGCTCGAACCATCGAGGATTCGCAGGGCTTATGGTCGTAAAGGCCGGCTGTATCCCTCCTCGGCTCAATTCGCTATCATACTCCGCCGGTCTCTCGAAGATAGGCACGTCGCGATAGTGTGTGTCGAGGAAAACATTCGAGGCTTCCTGATTGGCCGCGAGCCTGACCCGCACCATGTCCATGTATGCGTTCATCTCCATGCGGTTCGTGACAGTGGCGCTCGTCTGATTGGAGTGAGAATGCGCGGGCAATGAAACGACGCCATCATCGAAGCCGGACCTGACGGCGAACTGATGCCCTGTATTTGGGTCTCCGACTATTGAGAATTTTCCGAGTGCCATCTGGTGAACGCGCAGGCTGCCGTCGCGCCGCGTGTCGAGATAGAGCAATACATCTTCATCAACCGTGAAGTCGGGTGCGCCGTAGAGTATATGTCCGCGCTCGCCGACCTGGCCGCCTTCCTGTTTGATGACGATCTCGCGGCCGGTGATCTCTCCCTTGAGCACTTCATCGACTCGCAGAGTGATATAAGTGTAGATGATCTCATCCTTATCGAGGGCCGCGCCCATCGACAGGACTCTGCCTCTGACGATGGCGCGAGCGCCGATTATCATATCGTCATCCGAAGGCATGACAACCGTAGCGGCAAACGCCGAGTGAACGAGTCCCAGCAGACAGAAGATTACGACGATGGATTTGAAAAAAGAGCTATGTAGAACGCGTAACATAAGAAGCCTCCTGAAAGAAGGGCCGCTGCACGCAGCCCGGCTCTGGTAAAAGCGATACAAGTCTGAATCCTGCCAGAGCACTCGCCTGAGAAATCATTCTTTTGAGAAAGCACTCTTTTGAGAAAGTACTCTTTGCGTTCCCACGAGCCGACAGCGTCAGCGGTGAAAGCTGAGGGGAGAAGTCAATGCTGCCGGCCTCGACCGCCGTTTCAAACGAGTTACTGCTTGATTCCAACTACATACCGGTGAGGGGGCCTACATTCGCACCAGGATGGTTTGAGCTTTTCCGTTCGTTCGCAAATAGAGGGCCGAACGATTATTGACTGTCAAATTTCAATGGACCTGGCTCGTTTTTAGTAATGATCTATCTAGGGGCCAAGATAGCTTCGACAAAGATTTCTTTCTTCGGCAGAATTCAAACACAAGACACTTTCTTTGTCAAACCTAAAGAATGAATCGCATACGGCCGAAAAAGCTCTTTCGACCGTAGAGTGAGAAAGCCTGACCTTGATGGGGAATTCGCCTGTACGGAGGAAGCAATATTATAGATGTCTGATTGGTCGCTCGCGCAGATTTGATCCGGCCTTCGACTTTCGGAGAGATCGTTCCGGCCTTTTTGATCGCTTCCATCACGACATCGGGTTCGACCGGTCCCTCTTCAGGTTTCACGAGCACACCCGCTCCACGGAAATCATAACCGTCTCCGCCGCCGAGCAAGTACGCGCTCACGGCCATCGTGTAAGCCTTGTCCGGCTCCATCGGGTTTCCGCCCACCTCTACGTCCGTAACACGCGAGCCTACAGGTTGACTCGCGTCATAAGTAAACGAGAAGCCCGACACCTGCGGAAACCGTCCGTCCTCATTGCCCGCCTCGCTGACTCCATTTTCAAGCAATCGTTTCAGGTGCTCGCCTGTGATCTTCACTTTGACCAGAGTGTTCTCGAAAGGGAGTATAGTGAGAACATCTTTCTTGGTGATGTCGCCCGGACCATAGGTGGCGTCCGAGCGAATGCCTCCGCTATTGACGAGTGCTATATCGGACGAGAGCGCCTGCCTGTAAGAATCGGCCAGATAATTACCGAGATTGCTTTCCCCTCGTCGGACGACAGCGGCGCGAGCCTCAAGCTGCACAGTAGTCTCGCCGATCTTCTCGCTCAGGCTTTCATTCAATTGTTTCTCATAAGGCGCGACTACGGCGGCAACCGCCGGGTCTTCTTTCAGCTTGTCGTCGACGGGGATGGCTTTCCAGTCTATCGATTCGAGTCTGTAGCGGCGGCTTCGCCTGTCGCGAGTCATGTGCAAATCCATGCGGCCGAGGTTGCGCGCGTCGCTGCCCATCTTCAGAATGAGCGTGCGGCCCGCGAGGGATTCGAGCAATTCATGTTCGTGCCCGCCGACTATGAGGTCTATGTCCGCCTCGGCGGCAAGCCGTTTGTCTTCGCGCATGGGCAGGTGAGTGAGGGCGATTATCAAGTCCGCGCCCTGCTGCCTGAGCCTGCGCGACAAGCGCCTGCCTACGGCTATGGGGTCTTCGAATCGCACGTCCGTTCCCGGTTTCGACATGCTTGAGGTCTCGGCAAGCAGCAGCCCGAACACGGCGACGCGCACTCCTCCCATCTCGCGGATTATGTAACTGTGCGCCCCGCCGAAGGGTTTGTTGGTCTTGTCGAAGACGTTGGCTATGGTGTAAGCGAAACGAGACTGTTTCATTCGCTCAAGCAGCACATCGGGACCGAAGTCGAATTCGTGATTGCCGAGCGTGGCAATGTCAAGCCCCGTAGCGTTGAGCGTGGCGACCATCTGTTCGCCTTTGAAGAGACGCGATGCCACGGAAGGCGAGATGAAATCCCCCGCCAGAAGAAACAGCGTATGCGGCGACTCTGCGCGGATACTCTTTTCGAGCGTCGCCACACGCGCCATTCCTCCGCGACGCCCGCCGTCGACGGGCGCTATCTGATACACATCGTTGAGTTGCAGTACGGTTATGGTCGTCGTGGACGAAGGTTGATTTTGCCTCCCGTCCGCCCCGAGGGGCAGCAGCAGGAGAAAGCAAAGCAGCAAGAAAGCCATCCTGTTTCGCATAAGCCTTTTCTCTATCCTTAGGGTTTAATGGACTATACTTGAGTTACTGAACGAATGTCTGTCGTACAAGCGGCAAAACTTCAAGCCTTTTTTTGAGAATGTTCGGATGCCGTCTCCAACTCTCTAGTCGTATGTTCGGCGACGCTCGGAGGCGGCAGGGTTTCGGAAAAGCTTTTCGGCGGCAGCTCTTTACCGGGCGCTGATTCCGATATAGCTGCCGCATTCGTTTGCCTTTGTTCGTACTTTACGCTTACTATGTGCGCCACACCCTGGCCGAGCAGGGCGAAGGCCGGAATGAGAGTTAAATACCCCCAGCCGGGCTCCTCAGTCGTGATCCAGGCCAGGGCGATTATAAGGAAAGCCAGGCCCACGAAAATCTTTGTGATGCCGTTTGCGATGCTCGGCGGGCTTTTGAGCCAGTCTTTAAGCTCATTCGAATCGGCTTCAGGCAAGCGCCCTGCAATCGCCTGTGGCACGAGGCTCAGGTATGTGCCGCAAGCGCGGCAGTATTTCGCATCGTCGCTGTTCGGCTCGGCGCATTTGGGGCAATACACTTTCCACCTCGTCAATACAGAAACAGCCGCCTCCGATTCATTGAGCCTCTTTCGACCGATTCGGGTCGAGCTGCCTCGTCGTATTCTCGGTGACGCTCGGAGGCGGAGGAGGGAGTTCCCCTGTATCGCGCCGCGGAACGACGGCCGGGCGATGCGCGGGCGGCATCGCAGCCGGAGTCGCCCTCAGCAATCTATCCTGTTCGTATTTTGCAGCCACAATCTCCGCTACACCTTTGCCCATCGTGGCAAAGGCAGGAATCAAGAGCCAGAACCACCATATCCTGCCCGCAGGCGCATAGAGCATTGCGCCGAAGGCAGCCAGCAGAAATCCTATGCCCGCAAAGACCTTCGTAATGCCATCTGAAACGCTCGGCGGGTTTTGATGCTCTCCTCTATGTCTTTCTCGCCTGCCATGCCGCTCCGGGCGGGTTTCGGGCAACTGGCCGCTCAATGCCTGCGGCACGAGGCTCAGGTTTGCGCCGCACGAGCGGCAGAATTTCGTGTCATCGCTGTTTTGCGTCGCGCAATTAGGGCAATACATAAATTCGACCTCGATGCTTTTCCCCGAAGCTTATACTGTTTCGTAGCGATTGCAAAGTAAAAACGCTTTCATTTATCGCAGGCGAGAATCTGAAGCTCTCACATTATCCTTATGGCCTCTTCATGCAATCCAAAAGGCTGGCCGGGATCCCAGGAAACGAAGATCGTATTTTTGTCTCCCGGAATCCCTTCAGTCAGTTGCTCTACGTGTTTTCATCTGGGAGCGATGAACACGATCTCCACTCTGCGATTCAGCGCCCGCCCGGCTCTGGTTCTCTTCGACGAGAGCGGCACGGACGCGCCACGCGATTCCACGCGCATGTTGCTCTTGGGCACGCCGAACGCCGCTATGTAATCTGCGACGGCCTGGGCGCGGCCGAGCGCGAAGGCTTCGGCTGCCGATCGCGGGTCCGAATGGCCTTCTATCGTGAACATCCACTTGGGATGCGCTCCGAGCACCTGCCCCAGCGATTCCATCTTCGCTTTCACCTTGAGCGCAAGCGATGTCTGGTTTGCGACGAAGAAGTTATCCGGCAGCACGGCGATGAATCCGTTCTCGCTCGGCTTCACCTTGACGATGCCGGAGATGGAAGCCTGCAATTCTTCGAACTCGCGGCGGCGCGTTTCGGCTTCGCGCCTTTCGCGTTCGGCCCGCTCCATTTCTTCGAGGCGCGTGTTGGCCGCGTTCAGGCTGGTGGCTGCATTCGAACTTTGAGATTCGAGTTGCGATATTCGCGTGCGTGCGCTTGCCAGGTCGCGGTCCTGGCGCGCGATTTCGTTTCGAAGGCGATCATTTTCGCTTTGAAGCTGTCGGATTTCGGCGCGCGCATCGGCAGCATCGCGCAGGGCGCGGTTGAGTTGGCCTTCCGTGTTTGTGCGTGAGAGTTCCGAAGCCTGCAACCTGGTCCGGGTTTCGCTCAACTCCTCCTGGAGGTCGGAAGCGTTTTCGGTCGCGCGGCGGACATCTTCATCGCGCCGGGCGATTTCGGCCCGGCGAGCGGCAGCCGTGGCGCGCTCCTCGCTGATGTCACGGACCTTGACTGCAAGCGTTATCGAATCGCGCGCGATTCGCCCGACTTCATGAACATTCGCTCCCTGCCGATATGCAACTTCGGCCCTTTCGAGCGCGCGCACGGCATCCTTGTAATCAACAGGGTCGTAACGTTCGCCATCGGCCAGGCGCGCTATCTGCACGGCGCGGCGCGCTTGCAAAAGCTCCATAGGCACCTTGTTATAGTCGCGCTCGGCCATGGCCGGGACCGAAGAATCCGTATAGTATCTCCCCGAATCGCCTGTGAAGAATATCTCCGTAGCCTGCACCTCCACCTTGTTGGTGGCGGGCGTGCGGTTTTCGAGCACGACCATCCGTGAGGGCAACCGCACGAGATAATGCGGTTCGGCCGTAACTATCAGCGCGAAGGTCTGATGAGCGGTAGCGGTCTTCAACCGGGCCGAGCCGCCAGACAATCGGAACTCGCCGAGATTGTCGACCTGACCGGCAGGCGTGATGGCCCATAGAACATAAGTGTTGTAGTCCGCGCCGTAGTTGAAGGCCGGAATCAGGTTTTCCACCCTTATATCGATTTCGCTCGTATTGCGCTTGCGCCATCGCTCGACCTTGGCTTCGCCTTTGGCTTCGGGTCTGAGGGTGGTTCCCCCCATATCGACCTTGACCTCGTCTCTGAAGTAAGTGATCGCTATGGTGCGGCGGCGCACGTCGCCTCCGGCTTGCGCGCGCGCCTGGGGGATTGCGGTCAGGAGAAAAGTTGCAGTGAGCAGAACCAGACTGATCTGAAAAATAAAAGATCGTTTCATAAGATCGACACCTCTCATTACGAAAAGGGGCGCACCCATCGGTCGAAGAGAACCCCGGCTGTGCCCTGAGCCATAATTTCCCGGCTATCGCCAAAATGCTTCCGGCCCGACAAGCCAACACTCGGAAGGCGGTAGCCCGCGATTTGCGAATACTATTTCCAAACGCTGATAGCCGTGTGAGGTTTCACGGATTGAATTCTAACAAGGAGACAGCGACAGATGCCAGTTGCATAGTGTATGCGAGTGGCAAGAGCATTATGAAATAAATCTGCTATAAGGCCAACAGAGGCAATAAACCAAGCTCCTAAGATTTTTCCGGCCTGCATAAGAATTATGAATCGTAGTGATCAAGATAGAGAAATTCATCATGATCCACGAGTCCAAGCTTGAGATTACGCAACCAGCCAATACTGCCCAGCAGATTGCGAGGCAGGCCCTTCTCTTTGGCGAAGTAGACGAAACTCTGAAAGCAGAGATGAAAGCTTTGCAGAGTGACTTCATGGCCGAATGCTTCAAGGGTACCGGTTAAGGTTCCGAAGGTTTTTGGAAGCCCACTTTCGATGTCTATATGGAGAGCTTCACCAATTTCGCGAGAGAAGAGACAGTACTCTGCCCCGGTATCAACCTTTGCTTCCGCTGGTTCGATGAAGCCTCCTCTGCCGAGACTGACTCGGATTGTGATACCGTGATTAGTTCGGGTGTAACGGTGGCATATCGAATAGCTTATCTGGTGCATATTCTATCCTCACTCAATGAAAGGCAAATCATCGGGATGCTTGATTCGTGTGACCAGATTGCCAGAGATACCAGCGGCCTTTAGCGCCGCATAAACTTCTCCGGCACTGGCACCGAAAGCTACCAAATGGTCTCCATCGAGCGCAACCCAGCGGCCTGCAAATTCCTGGCTGTTTTCTTCCATCCACTTCCGTTCTAACTCCCACTTCGCCGCGAACTCCTCGGGGGGAATAATCGGAGGCACTTTACGATCAAGCATGCGAGTGTTTTTCTTGTGTCGGTTCGTCTCGTCCTCCGTTTTACAATTGATCGAGGCGGTGCGCTCTCCACATTCGACGAGGTCATTTGCCGGATCAGGATCATCATTTCTTGGAGCACGGCTTGTGAAAATCTTCTCTTTGAGTTCCTCAACAAGTTTTTCTGGTTGCTCTGTACCATCCAGGGTGATGTCAGCAATCTGAGGTATTTCATTTCTCACTTGTGTTTCAGTAGATGCAGATTCAATACGCTCAATTCGAGCAGGATCATCAATTCCCTCATTATGCAACCGTTGTCGGCGAATTTGCTCATCAACAGAAATGTAAGTCAGGATGAATTCCGACGGTGCGACGAGTTTTTCAAGCGCCTGTTTGACCCGGAGATGGTCGATGCCGTCTATCACCAGCGGCTCACCGGGCCGCCAGGATGCCTGGCTCAGGACAGCCTTACAAAAACCTTCGTAATCCTGTTCGATCAACGATTCGCCTATTTGTCGTAGTATCTCTCCCTCTGAATCATCAAGGCCGCGTTGACGGGCGACCCATCGAACATAGTCCCCGAAGCTCACATAAGGCCAACCCATCTCTTCAGCGAATCTGGCTGAAAGAGATGATTTTCCACCGGCAATCTCGCTCACAAAACCAATTACTATGGACTTCATACTCCCCCCCATCCACAAGTTTTCCTCAAGCGCGCACGTTCTGTATGACGAAGACTGACCACAAGGCCGGCAGCTCTTCAAGCAAGATCACCTCTCTTCTCTCGACACGATTAAATTATAGGACACATACTGTCGAACCGAAAATCCGGATTCCGCATTCTTCATCCCAGCCGGAATGAAAAGGGTCAGGCCCAACTGCAGGCGGAGGTTTGTCAGCCGGCAGTGAGCGCCTGCCAAGTGATTCAAGGCAACCGACAATAAATGTGTTCATTCTGCCGACAACCGCCTATTTATCGAGCGCCTCGCGCACCTTATTGGCCAGACCGTTCGGCGTGAAGGGCTTCTGAATGTAGACCGTGCGCGAGTCGACAAGCCCGGCCCGAAATGCCGTGTCATCGTTGTAGCCCGACATGAAGGCCGCCTTCATCATGGGTCGCTGTGCAGCCAATCTTCGAGCAAGCTCAGGGCCGCTCATCTTGGGCATCACCACGTCGGTCAGCATAAGGTCTATAGTACCCTCATAATCCTGGCACATCGACAAAGCCTCTCCGCCATTGGCGGCTTCAAGCACCGTGTAGCCGCTGAACTTCAATATGTCGCGGGCCAGATGGCGGACTATGTCTTCGTCCTCGACCAGAAGTATGGTCTCCACTCCGCGAGAAACCTGCGCGTCTGACAGCGGCCTGGCGACTTCTAAAGGGGTCTCGACTCTGGGCAGGTATATCCTGAAAGCCGCGCCTCTGCCCACCTGGCTTTGAGCATCTATGTAGCCGCCGCTCTGGCGGACGATCCCATAAATGGTTGAAAGCCCAAGCCCCGTTCCCCGGCCCTTCTCTTTGGTGGTAAAAAAAGGTTCGAATATGTGCGAGCGCGTCTCTTCGTCCATCCCGCAGCCGTTGTCTGTGACCGCAAGCATTACGTAAGGGCCTGACTGTACGCCCACATGCACTCGTTTATAGTCTTCGTCGAGGTAGACGTTCGCCGTTTCTATGTGCAGCTTTCCTCCTTCGATCATCGCGTCGCGGGCATTGACCGCCAGATTCATTATCACCTGTTCCATCTGCACGGGGTCGGCTTTTATACGTCCGAGGGCCGCGTCCTTGAGGATGACCATCTCTATGTCTTCACCTATGAGCCGCCTCAGCATCTTGGCGCTGTCGTCTATGATCTCATTGAGGTCGAGCACGCGAGGCTGCAATGTCTGTTTGCGGCTGAAGGCCAGCAATTGATTCGTCAGCCCCGCAGCGCGATGGCCGGCCTTGGTGATCTCTTCGGCGTCCTGCCTCATCGGGTCGCCTTCGGGCAGGCTCATGAGCATCATCTCCGCATAGCCGTTTATGGCCGTCAGGAGGTTGTTGAAGTCGTGTGCCACGCCGCCGGCCAGGCGGCCGATGGCCTCCATTTTCTGCGCCTGATTCAATTGCTCTTCCAGCAATCGGAGTTCGGTCACGTCCTCGACGATCATTTCGAAGCTTTCGATTTCTCCGCGCTCGTCATTCAATGCCTGGCCGTTCAGCCGAACCGTTATGAGAGTGCCATCCTTGCGCTTCCACTCGACTTCGGCCCTTTCGACTATTCCGGTCTTGCAGTACTCCTCTATCAAACGGGCGCGCACATCCGGGTCGCAGTACAAACCTGCGGACAGGTCTATCTTCAGAAGCTCTTCGGCCGACTCGTAGCCGAGCATGGTCACAAGCGCCTGATTGACTTCCAGAAGGCGGCCGTCGGGCGTTGAGAGATAGATGCCATAGACGGCATTCTGTATCATAGAGCGGTATTTTTCTTCGGCGGCTCGCAACGCCTTCTCCGTTCGTTTGCTCTCGGTGATGTCGCGGACGAACCCCTCGAAATACTGCGTCCGGCCCTCCGAATCTTTGATCGCATGCGCGTTCAGGCTTATCCATATCGGCGTGCCGTCCTTCTTCTTCCACTGCAATTCGACATTCAACACATACCCGGCAGTCTCATATTCCAGTATAAGCTTATCGCGCTCCTCTGCGTCCGCGTATACATCCTTTGTGAGATTGACCCTCAGCAACTCGTCCACCGTACCATAACCGAGCATACGGGCCAGAGCGCGATTGGCCGTCCGTATCGTCCCGTCGCGCAAGGACTGATATATACCTATGGGGGCAAATTCAAAAATATCCTTGTACTTCTGCTCGGATATGCGAAGAGCGCGTTCGACCCGCTTGTGCTCGGTGATGTCGTGCGCCATCTCTCGAACTATCGGAACCTCCACGCCTTCGGTTCGCAAAGTATTCGTGTACTCCCAGATTCGCCTCTCCCCGCTCGCCGTCTGCACCTGCATCAAGCCTTTCGCCACCCCGTCTCTCTTTATCACGGCCAGGTACTCATCAAACCCCTGGCGATATTCGGGCGCTAATATATCGCGCATATTCTTATCGGGTAAGTTGTCGGGGTCATACCCCAGGATCTCGACTGCCGTGCGGTTCACCGACAGTATCCGCCCTTCAAGGTCGTGCGTGCATATAAGGTCGTGGCTGTGCTCGACAAGGTCTCTGTAGCGGTCTTCGCTGGCTCTCAGAGCCTCTTCGGACCGCTTGCGCTCTATGGCGAGCGCGACCTGTCCTCCCACAGACATCAGAAACTTCAGGTGGCGCTCCGTGTAAGCATGCTCATCGGTGTAATGCTGAACCGCGAGCACTCCTATCGTTTCATGAGGGGTCTTGAGCGGGACGCCCAGCCATGTTTCCGACATGGTGCCGACCAGTTCGACCTCTCCCTGTTCTACCAGCCGGGAAAAGACTCGTTTGTTGCTCAACAGCGGCCGGCCCGTCCGGAAGACGTAGTCGGTGATGCTCTTTTTCATCTTTCGCAGCGGCGGAGCGGGGTCGAACTCATCCACGAAGTATGGGAAGCTGAAGGTCTCGGTTTTGGGGTTGTAGAGCGCAACGAAGCAGTTTTCTGCATAGAGCACTTTCTTGATCGATTGATGTATCAAGCCGAGCAGTTCGTCGAGGTTGGTCGTAGCGGTAGTGCCTTGAACGATATCATAAAAGACCTCGCGCTCGGCCTCATACTGACTGCGTCGCCTTCTATCTTCGGCTTCGCGCAGTTCGCGTTCGACTGCGGGAACCAGGCGGGCCAGGCTATCTTTCGAAATGCAATCTTGCGCCCCGGCCTTCATCGCCGCCACGGCCGCATCCTCGCCCATCGCGCCCGATACGATTATGAACGGCAGACCAAGCCCTCGCTCCCTAACCATCGCAAGCGCGGCAAGCCCGCCCATGCCCGGCAGCGCGTAATCGGCAATGACTATGTCCCAATCCTGCGCGTCCAACGCATCTCGCAGTTCAAATGCCGTATCAACACGCCTCGCGGTCACATCATAGCCGTTGCGCTTCAGTTCCCTCAGCACCAGCAGAGCATCATTTTCCAGGTCTTCCACGATCAATACTTTCAGCGCCTTGCTCATAGAGATATCCCTTCGAAGATCATGTACCTGAAGCATTACTTTCCTCACACATCTGACACTATCCATCGAGAGCGAACTCTCTTCATGTCGCCTCTCCATTTACTACATCTCCATCGCTTTCAAATCTATTTTTCACCGGACGCTTCGATCATCAGGCGCTGCCCGGCCGATTGAAAACGCTCTTTTCTTTGGTGGTTGTATTTCCGCTCTATAGTTCGTCGAGCCAGAATGAATACATTTATTGTGCGCCGGCTCTTTCAAGACTAGCTATGAAATCGGTTTTGCCACGAAGCCTTCACGCCTCGTGCGCCGAAAACTGAGAAGGGATAGTGCGACAACGCCATTAAATATAGTATAAAAACGGCCATTGAGAAAGAGTTGTGATTCGCGAGCGGAAAACTTTGCTTGCCACCGCGCAGATCGTATCATAAAACCGCCCGCGAATATGCCGAGGCATTTGGTAAGGATAAGGGATGAAGGATGAAAGTCGCAGTGAAGAGGGTGCGGTTCCAAAAAACCGGCCATAATCCCTCCAACGACTTAAGACTTCGTGTGGCGCGACCGTGTGGTCAACTCACGCAGGCGTAACCTGAGCCGCCACACAAGTCTGTGTTGAACTAAGCCGGGTCT
>JAKEHD010000067.1 GCA_022615215.1 Blastocatellia bacterium | reverse complement strand
TGTACCGGCGCACGCCCGTGTATGTCTTGTAGTAGTTCTCTATGGTCTTCTTGGCTTCGGTGCGCGAAAGCCCCGTTCGCTGCGCCAGTCCGAACGGGCCGACATTATAAGCGATTGCGAAGTTGACTATCTTGGCGAGGCGGCGCTTGTCGGCTTCTTCTTCTGCGGTCTTCGCGCCGAAGACCACTCGCGCCGTCTGAGCGTGAATGTCTTCGCCGCGTTTGAACGCATCGGTCATCGCGGGATCGCCCGTCAGGTGCGCGAACAATCTCAACTCTATCTGCGAATAATCGGCCGACATAAGCACGTAACCCGGCGACGGCACAAACGCCGCCCGTATGCGCCGGCCGAGTTCGGAGCGAACGGGAATGTTCTGTAGGCCCGGATTCGTACTGCTCAATCTTCCGGTCGCCGCCACTGCCTGATTCAATGTCGTATGCACGCGGCCCGTTCGCGGATTAATGAGGCGCGGCAGCGCGTCGACGTAAGTGCTCTTGAGCTTTGCCAGTTCGCGGTATTCGATCACGAGGCGGGGGAGTTCGTATTTTGCCGCAAGCTCTTCGAGCACATCGGCCGAAGTCGATATGCGCCCGGTCTTGGTCTTGCGCGAAACTTCGAAGTTGAGCTTCTCGAAAATCTCGGCAAGCTGAACGGTCGAATTTATATTGAACTCTTCTCCGGCCAGTTTGTATATCTCTGCGGTGAGCCGATGGATTTCTGCTTCCATTTCACGGCCTGCCTCTTCCAGCGCAACGGTGTCTATGCGCACCCCCGCGCGCTCCATCTCAAAAAGTATCTCTACAAGCGGCAACTCGATTTCGGTGTACACGCGCTCAAGCCCCTTTTCTTCCAATCGGGCGCGAAGCACATCGGCCATAAGAAAAGTGAGGTCGGCGAACTCCAGCGCACGCGCGTCTTCAGAATCGAACCCTTCGATGGTTTCAGCCACTTCGAGGCCGAGATATTCGCGCGCCATCTCAGGTATGCGAAAACTGTTGCGGTTCGGGTCGAGCAAATAGGCCGCAAGCATCGTGTCGTCTTCGACGCCCTCTATGCGTATGGCCGGTTTGAACTCTTGAATAGAGCCGTCGCTTTCGGTCGCGCCATCGGCCTCGCGTTCGATTACGAAATCATTGAGCGAGGTGAGCGCCCCTTTCCAATCATGTACGGATTTTCTTATCAGGCCGTTTTCGAGAACTTCTTTCAAGGCGGCGAGCGGGGCCGGGATGCCGCGGGCATCTCCGTCCGACTCGAATTTCTCAAAGTCTATCAACACGGCATTCTTCGCGGCGGTCGAAATAGCCACGCCGTAGAGCGCGCCCTCACGCTCGGCTATAGAGAGCGCGAAGCGGTCGAGCGACCAGAGCGAATCGAGAAATTTTTTGAGTTCGGCGTCCGTCGTTACCCGCGAGTATCGCGCGCGGCCGGGATTGCGGGCCGCGACTACGGCTATGGATTCCTCGGTGGCCGCATCAGAGAATTCGCGCGTGAGTTGCGAAAACTCAAGCTCGGAAAACAACTCATAAGCGGCCCTGCGATCGGGCTGCTCGTATCGCAGGGCGTCCAGGTCCAGTTTGATCGGCATATCGCATTCGATCTGGACCAGTTCCCGCGATTGCCTTATCAAGGCGGCGTTGTTTTTGAGGCTCTCGCGATAAGTCTTCCGGCTGATCTCGTCCGCGTGAGCGATGGCCGCTTCAATGGAGCCGTACTCCTGGATTATCTGCTTCGCGCCCTTCTCGCCTATACCGGGAGCGCCGGGGATGTTGTCGCTCGCGTCGCCCCATAGCCCAAGCAGATCGATCATCTGACCGGGGCGCACGCCGAATTTTTCTTCGACACCTTTTCCGTCCATCAGCGTCATCCCGCCCGTGCGTTCCGTCCTCAATACCTTCACGCGGTCTGTGACCAACTGCGCCATGTCCTTGTCATTGGTCACGAGCACGACATCGAGATTGGCAAGTTCGGCTTGATGGGCGAGCGTGCCGATTATGTCGTCGGCTTCATAGCCCGGCTCTCTGATGATCGGGATGCGCAATGCCCCGCAGACGCGCTCCAGATAGGGGAGTTGAGCTATCAGGTCGTCGGGCATCGCGGCGCGTTTGGCTTTGTATGCGTCGTAAGCATCGTGGCGAAAGGTGGGCTCGGGCGTGTCCCATGCGACGCCTATATAGTCCGGCTCTTCGGCGTTTATCAACCGGCGGAGCATCATCGTAAATCCGTAGATAGCGTTCGTCGCAAGCCCGCTCGAATTCGAAAGGTTGCGTATCGCGTAATAGGCGCGATATACCTGCGACATTCCGTCTACAAGGAACAGCCGTTCGTTTTGGGACTCAGCCATTATGGCTTCCATACTACGGGGCGCAATTTCAGAGTGTCAAGGAATGCTGCGGCGACAGATAAGCGCATTCTGAAAGGCCGAGTAACCGACGCATACCCTCTCGCGGCAACGCTCCGCCAGCTTCAGGCCGAGCGAAAAGATCGGGCTGCTATGATCTGTTGGGAGTCGAGCGATTGCAAGGCATGTGGAGATACTGGTCAGACGAGAACGGTCTCAAGCGTAGACATGTAGGCCAAACCTCTCCTGGCTCTGCTTTTGCCATCGTCTGCGCGAAGTCTTCAGATTCTCACGCTGGCAGCGATCTTATGGCAGTTTCGGGGTATGAATCCTCTCTTTTGAAACCGGGCCATCAAGGGCCGGACGCTCTGGCACACAAGTTGTAAAAATGGAGAGTGACCCGGAGCTTGAGCCAGGGTCGATTCATCACAGGGCACGGTACTCTCCGGTCTCTGGATAGTGCGTTCGAACGTAACGAATAGATTCATTGAGGGCTTATGAAAAGAACGAGGAAAGCGATTTTAGTTCTGCTGGCGCTCCACCTGCTGCTTATGCCTGTGGCCGGGTTTTATAAGGGTCAGGACCAGGCAGCCTCCGCGCGGGTTCCGGTCAATCGTCTCTCGGATGAAGAGGGCCACACGGGTCGGCAGCGCGGAAAGCTCCCGCGCGATCTCAAAGCAGCCATAGAAGATGCCGCGATCAAACGCGAGGGCGAGCGGTTCGCGGATGTGATCGTTCAAACATCGGGCGAGCAAGATGAAGCGAGAACCCGGACTATACTCCGTCATGGAGGAGAGATAAAGAAGAGTTTCACGAAGATAGGAGCCGTGCTCGCCCGCATGCCTCTTTCACGAATCGAGACCCTCGCTTCCGAAGAAAGCGTCTCCTACGTAACGCCTGATCGCGAGGTGACGGCTACGCTCGATGCGACTGCGAGGCTGGTCGGAGCAGAGAGACTCGATGAGCGCGTCAGGAGCGTCTATGGAAACTTTTATCCGGCGCTCGACGGTTCGGGCGTGGGCATTGCGGTAATAGATTCTGGCATCGATCCTACCAATCCGGATTTCAGGAAAAACAGAGGCAACGGCAACCGCATCGCCGCATTCAAGGACTTCTTATGCGATTCCAACGGCACTATCAGAAATCAGGCTTACGACGATTACGGTCATGGCTCGCCTGTGGCCGGAATAGCGGCTGGAAACGGATGGGCCTCCCGGCAGCGCGATTGGCGCGGCGATCATTGGTATCCCGGCAATTACGGCGATTTCGCGGGCGTCGCTCCGAATGCGAACATCATCTCTCTCAAGGTGCTTGGCTCTCAGGGTGTGGGAACCATCAGCGCCGTAGTGAGCGCCCTTGAATACTGCATAGCCAATCGGAACCGTTATCGTCTCCGCGTCATCAACCTGAGCGTCAGCGCGCCTGTTCTTCAGAGTTACAGGGACGACCCGCTCTGCATAGCGGCTGAAATGTGCGTCGCGGCCGGGATGGTCGTAGTATGCTCGGCGGGCAACTACGGCCACAACGATGTCGTCACGGGTTACGACCAGAACGGCAAGCCCATATATCAGACCGTCTATGGCGGCATCGGCAGTCCCGCAAACTCTCCTAATGTTATAACGGTCGGAGCGGCCAAAGACACGGCGCAATCATTCCTTTCGTGGCCCGATCAGGCGACCGCGCCGACCATCGACTCGGCTCCGAATCCGCTCAGGAGAACCGATGTCGAGGTCGCGTCGTTCAGCTCTCGCGGCCCGACGCTCGTCGATGGAGTCATAAAACCGGACATCGTCGCGCCGGGCGTGAAAGTGATCTCGACGGCATCGAGGAGCGCAAGCCGGCTCACAGACGAAGAGCTTCCCAATTCGAGAGTGCCGAGGTCTTCCGCATGGGGGCAGGAGAAAGTTTACTGCCAGCTTTCGGGGACTTCGCTCGCCGCGCCCGTCGTAGCCGGAATAGCGGCGCTTATGATCGAGGCCAATCCGCGCCTGACTCCCGCGATGGTCAAGGCGATACTTCGATTGACGGCCCAGCGATTGCCCTCGCTCAACTCGATGAGCGCAATCGAGAGGCTGCTCACAGAGGGAGCAGGACTCGTCAATGGATTTGCAGCCGCGCGACTCGCGGCGAACATCAGAAACGGGTCGGCGCACTTCCATGGGGGGCAGAGCGTCCTGCGCCCCGGCGTGACCTTGAGCGGATTGAGCTCGGACCTCAAGCTCGTGATGACCGACCTTTCAGGCGATCCAATCGAATACGCGCCTCTCAACAGCGGGTTTTTGCTCTCGGATGGATTCCTGCTTTCGGACGGGTTCTTGCTCTCAGACGGTTTTTTGCTCTCGGATGGATTCCTGCTTTCGGATGGGTTCCTGCTTTCGGATGGGTTCCTGCTTTCGGATG
>JAKEHD010000483.1 GCA_022615215.1 Blastocatellia bacterium | reverse complement strand
GATTATCTCGAAAAACGGCGTCTCCCTAATGCATGCAGGCAAGATGCCTGCGCTCCCAGGCCAGACATCTCTCTTTGTCAACCTACTTTGCAACAGCCCTGGAGTAGTCATTCACTTGTCTTCGATTCGCCGGTCGGCGATTATGGTCTTTACACAGGAGGGACCGCCCTGTGCGATGATTCTTGTTTCGATCAAAAGAACGGTGAGATGAGATAGAGAAATTATTTCTGAAAGAATTTTCATCCAGGCTTCATCTAAAGTTAATCTAACTTTGATAGCCTGTTTGGCGAAAGTCATTATCATGCGCATATTGCTGGTCGAAGATGAAGAAAAAGTTTCGCGGTTCATCATGCGCGGCCTCGTAGACGAGCGGTTCGCGGTTGATGTCGCTCACGACGGAATCAGCGGTTTGGAGTTTGCGACGACCTATCCTTACGATTTGATCATACTCGACCTGATGCTTCCCGGATTAAGCGGAACAGAAGTTCTGCACCGGATTCGTATTATCAACGATCAGGTTCCAATACTGATCCTGACGGCGCGCGATGCAGTGGCCGACAAGGTGAAGAATTTCGAAGCGGGCGCAGATGACTATCTGACCAAGCCCTTTGCATTCGCTGAATTGCTTGTGCGCGCCAAAGCCCTTCTGCGGCGAGGCGCGGTCAGCCGCGCGAGCTTGCTCCGCGTCGCCGACCTGGAACTCAACAGGTTGTCCCAACAAGTCAGGCGCGCCGGACAGCGTATAGAGCTGACCGCGAAGGAGTACGCTTTGCTCGAATACCTCATGGCCAACGCCGGACGGGTTCTCTCACGAACCATGATCATCGAACACGTTTGGGACCAGAGCTTTGATGGAGTGACCAATATCGTGGATGTGTACGTGAGGCACCTTCGCAATAAGGTAGATGATAAGCACGAACGCAAGTTGATCCGCACTGTGCGCGGCGTGGGCTACACGATAACCGATGAGGAGGGCGGGTGAACAGGCGCTCGGTTCGATTCAGGCTGACTGTCTGGTATGCGAGTTTGCTCGCCGGTTTGCTGATTCTGTATGGAGCATCGGTCTATCTGGGACTTGGGAGCTATCTGCGATGGATGCTGGAGGAATCCTTGAGCAGACAGGCCCGGCAAATCGGGGAGACCTTGCTTGCAAACCTCGACCGGAGCGGTGAAGAGTATGTGATTGAAGAGATAAAAGAGCACTATGCGCCGGAAATCAACGGCCGCTTCCTGCGCGTGACACGCGCCGACGGCAGCGTGCTTTATGTTTCCGGCAGGCCCGAAGATAAAAGTTTCGATCCGGCGCTACTATCCATTCCGGCCGAACCGGTCGAGGGCGCTTATGCGCGCGAAGAGCATTTGTCGGATGGAAGCGAATTGTTGATTTACACCCTGCCGTTCACGACCGTCGAAGGAAGCCGCTTTTTGATCGAGGCTGGCGCTCCCTACGGGCAGATTGAAGGGGCGCTGCGCGGGCTGCTGCTCACACTGATCGTGGTTCTCCCGGTCCTGGTCGCCGCAGCCATAGGCGGTGGTTACTTTCTGATGGCGCGCGCGCTCACACCGCTGGACAAAATAGCGCGGAGCGCAGAGCTTATAACCTCACGCAACCTCAATGAGCGATTGCCTGTAGTCCACACGGGCGACGAACTGGAGCGGCTTTCGATCTCGCTCAATCGCATGATCGCGCGCCTGGACAAGGCTTTTGAGCACATAAGCCGCTTCTCGGCCGATGCTTCGCACGAATTGCGCACGCCGCTGACGGTCCTGCGCGGCGAGCTTGAAGCCGCCGTTCAGCAGCCGAACCTTTCCCCTCAGTTGCGCGACACTATAGGCAGCGCCCTGGAAGAAGTCGATCGTTTGACGAAGATAGTAGAGAGTTTGCTTACGATCTCGCGGCTCGACGCAGGCGAGGCTGCAATGGAGCGGACGCGGGTCGATATCGCAGAGCTTGCCGCCGTAACGGCTGAACAAATGCGTCTGCTCGCTGAGGATAAAAACATCTCTTTGCGCTGTGACCTGGCCGGAGAGGCTGAAGTCGAGGGCGACCGCGCGCGGCTCAAGCAGGTCGTGGTCAATCTGCTGGACAACGCGATCAAGTATACGCCGGAAGGCGGAGCGGTCCAGGTCCGGGTCAGCACAGGCGATGGGCGTGCCGTCCTTGAGGTAATAGACAACGGAATAGGAATTCCCGCAGAGTCGCTGCCGCACATCTTCGAGCGTTTCTACCGCGCAGATAAAGCGAGGTCGCGTCAGATGGGCGGAGCCGGGCTCGGTCTTTCGATAGTGAATTCCATTTGCGCGGCGCACGGCGCTCGACTCGATGCCCGCAGTGCCGAACGCCAGGGCAGCCGCTTCCGCGTCGAATTCCCTCTGGCTGACGGGGTGCCCGAAAAAAAGGGGTGAAAATATTTATGGAGAATCATTCGAGACGCAATCAGTTGCAAAGGGTGTCAGTGTGCGCGCTTGCGCTGTTGGCGGTTATGGCATGCGGCGGGCGCGGCGAGACGTATGAACCTGGGGGCGCATCATCCGGCAGAGGCCCGGTTGCGCCCGAAGCGCCCGCGCCCTTGCAAGCGGCAGGCAAGGGTTTCACTTACAACTTCGACAGCGACGCCGTCGGCCGGATGCCGACAAATTTTCATGAAGGTCTGACAGGGGGAGGCGCGAGGGGCGAGTGGAAGATCGCAGCAGACCCAACGGCCCCATCGTCGCCGAACGTACTGGCTCAAATTTCATCCGACGATACAAGTTACCGGTTTCCGCTCGCCATCGCCGATGATGGCTCGTTTAAAGACCTGGATATGAGCGTCAGGTTCAAAGCTGTTTCCGGCGAGGAAGACCAGGCCGGCGGGCTTGTGTTCCGGCTAAAGGATGCCGACAACTATTACATCGTCCGCGCGAATGCGCTCGAAAACAACGTCGTGCTCTACAAGTTGGAAAATGGTAAGCGGTCAGATATCGATCTCAAAGGCGAAGGGTCCACTTATGGAAAAAAGGCGAGCGTTCCCAGGCAGCAATGGAATCTGCTGCGCGTGGTCGCAATCGGCAACCTGTTCGAAGTCTATCTCAACGGCGAGAAACTTTTTGAAGTGGAAGACGATACCTTTAAGGAAGCAGGCAAAGTGGGCCTATGGACGAAAGCCGATTCGGTGACTTACTTCGATGATTTGCAGGTCACTGCGAGATGAAGGCAGAAGGTATGCGAGCGAGATGAAACCGGGTGATTCGGTGACTCATTTTTATGGTTTGTGAATTATGGTTTGCAAATCACTGTGGAGGAATTCCACCAAAGGAGAACGATCATGAAAAAACATTCCCGGCGCGAAGCTCTAGCGACGATGGCAGCCGGAGGCGCAGGCCTTGCGCTCACAAGTCTCAAGGCAAACGCAGGCAATATAACGAAACCGCTCACGATGGAAGAACAGGCGGCCGCCGCGCAGCCCGCGCGGGCTTTTCGCGGTCAGCATCAACCGAAACCGCTGCCGTTCGATGCGTCGAAACTCAAAGGCTTATCAGAAAAGCTCGTCAAATCTCATTGGGAAAACAACTATGGCGGGTCGGTCAGGGCGCTCAACGCAGTCGAGCAGAGGCTCGACGCGATGCTCAAAGAGAAAGACCTGCCCGCATACATATACGGCGACTTGAAGCGCGAAGAGTTGATGCGAACCGGCTCTGTCATACTGCACGAGCACTACTTCGCAAACCTCGGCGGCGACGCCAAGGCGGGCGGTGAATCGCTCAATCAGATAAAGCAATGGTTCGGAAGTTACGAGCAGTGGGAGGCCGAATTCAAAAAGACCGCTATGGCGCTTGCGGGCGGGTCAGGCTGGGCGATGCTCTGCTATAACCTCCACACAGGCGAGATGCACAACTACTGGGCGTGGGACCACATGCATAACGCGACTATGGCGCGGCCTCTGCTCGTGCTCGATATGTATGAGCACTCTTATCACATGGACTACGGAGCGGCGGCCTCCAGATACATAGACGCTTTCTTACAGAACATCGACTGGGAAGAAGTTGACCGTCAGTTGGTGAAAACGCAAAAGGCGGCAGCGGCATTGAAGGCATGAATGATCGGCCTGCGCGCTTGCAAGCTGTGGCGATGCTTTATGCCCGGTTCGATATCAATGGCGGCCGGCTGTCCGGCTCCGGTCAGTCAGGGCCGCGATTCGGAAAGGATGAAGGCGGAAGGATGAAGGATGAAAACCGGAGTGAAACTGTCGATTCATCCTTCATCCCTCATCCTTCATCCTTTTTTACATCCCGTTCCTGATAATCAAAATGTTATGGAGGAAGAAAGTTATGCGGAGAACCATTGCAAGCTTACTGGCCGCTCTCGCCCTGTGCGGCATCGCTCAGGCTCACCCGGGTGCGCCGCCGCAGACCTCTTCAGACGAGCGGTTGAAACAATTGGAAGCGAGACTCGATCAGGCGCTGAAGCTTATAGAGACAACACAATCGCAGGTCCGGTCTCTGACCGATGAGGTGAGGCGGCTGAAAGCCGAACTCTCCCGAAGGCAACCCGCCGCTGAAGGGTTGTCTGAAAATGCGAAGGGGTCTCCTCCCGCCGTAGCGCAGGAGATTCGACCGCCTGCCCCTGAATCGGAGCAGATGGCTTTCACCGAAAGGGTTCTGGGCACGGATATTGGAGAGAGCGAGCGCGGGCACCGGTTGAGCCAGCGGCCGGAAATCTTCATCCAGACAAGGTTCTCCACCCTTCCGCATGAGGGCGCTTCCATCGAAGACATAAAATCGAACTTCCGATTGTCGCGCATCGAAACACGATGGTCCGGGCGCGTGAACGAGCGGTTCGGTCTCGGACTTGAAATCCAGTACCACCCCGCCCCCGACGGCTCGCCCGAGGAACTCGTAAACGATGCGTTCATAGAATACTATCTCAGCGAGCACGCCACCGTGAGAGTCGGACAGTTCGTCAAGCCGTTCGGGTTCGATATACAACAATCAAGCTCCGTGCGCGAATCGGCCGAGCGGGCCATCTTCGCGGGTTATTTCTTCCCCGGCCAGCGCGACCGGGGCGTGTTGCTGTTTGGCGACCTGGACTTCCTGAAGAACCCCGCGCTCAAAAATATTCAATACTTCGCGGGCGCGACGGGCGGCAATCGCTTCTTCACGGATTCGAACCGCCAGATGAATTATCTCTTCCGTCTGCGAAAACGATTCGACTCTATTGATCTGGCGGCCGGGGTGTCCGCACAGTTTGGCAATCAATCGCTGCCGCCCGGCGTGAGTGGAAACAACGATGAAAATGTCTTTGGGGTCGATCTTCAATACGTTCGCGGCCGGTTCGGTCTAAGGGGAGAGTTTGTGGCGGGCAACATGCCTTCGACGCTGCTGGCCGTAGAGCCGGAATTCGCCCCGGCCTATCGTCCCGGCAGGCATTCATCGGGCGGCGCTCTCTTTGCAACATACAGGCTTGCCGCGAGGGACAACCTCTATGCCCGCTACGACCGGTTCAACGGAGATCCGGTGACGGGCCTGAATGTCCGGGCATTCAACTTCGGGTACTTCCACCTGTTGGGAGAATCCGCGCGCATAGGATTCGATTATCAGTTCAAGGACCGGTTGTCTTTCAACGACGATGCGATCAACACCCGGTTGCAAGTAACGTTCTCTGTGATTGCGAAATGATTGGAAAGTGTAAGAGTGAATGAAGTGATCGTTGATATACCGAGCGCGGGATAAAATGAAACTTTCCTGGGAGCGCAGGCATCCTGCCTGCAATCGCTTACGCATTCAGGGGCTCATAGGGAAACCTTCAATTCAAAAGGAAGGCTTTTTTCCTCAAGCCGGGCGCAGCATAAACAGAAAGGAGACAGCAAATGAAAATCAGCATCTTTTCTCTGGCTCTCTTGATCGCGCTGACTGCAACAGCAATCCTGGCGCAGACAAAGACTGTGAATTTCGATAAAGACAAACCGGGTCGGCCGCCCGGCGGCTTTTCTTTGGCCCTGACGGGACGGGGCAGACCCGGCGTCTGGGTCGTGACTAAAGATGAAACCGCTCCGAGCAGAAACCAGGTTCTCGCGCAGACCGATGAAGACGAGACAAGCTACCGGTTCCCGCTCTGCATCTTCGACGCCCTAGTGGCAAAGAACCTGGACCTCGGCGTAAAGTTCAAACCCATAAAGGGCAAAAAGGACCAGGCCGCAGGGATTGTCTGGCGTTACAAGGACAAGGACAACTACTACATAGTCCGCGCCAACGCCCTCGAAAACAACGTGGTGCTCTACAAGGTCGAAAACGGAAGGCGGTCAGACCTTCCTCTCAAGGGAGAGGGCCGCACTTATGGCAAGAAAGCGGCGGTCCCTTCCGGGCAGTGGAGCACTCTGGGTGTCGTCGTCAGAGGCAATCTCTTCGAGGTTTATTACAAGGGCGAAAAACTTTTCGAGGTCGAAGACGATACTTTCAAAGAAGCGGGCAAAGCAGGTTTATGGACGAAGGCCGATTCGGTGACCCATTTCGACGACCTGAAAGTGATCGTGAAATGAGAGAGAGTAAAGGCTATGAAAGTTATTTTCTGGCGATTGGTTGCAAGCAAAATGATGAGGAGCTGCCTGGCGTGCATTCTGGCCGGTCTCCTGTTTGGCGGGTGCGCAGGGCCGGACGCGCCGGCGGCCGGTGAAGTGGTTGTATACGTTTCCCAGGACCGGGTATTCGCCGAGCCGGTGCTGCTGGAATTCGAACGGCGGACGGGCATCAGGGTGAAAGCCGTGTACGATACGGAGGAGACCAAATCAACGGGCCTCGCCAACAGGCTGTTGGCTGAAAAGAACCGCCCCCAGGCCGATGTCTTCTGGAGCAACGAGCCTGTGCGGACCATAGTGCTCAAGCGCAATGGGGTGCTGGCATCTTATCAACCGCCCGGCGCGGCTGCAATCCCCGATGAGTTTAAAGACCCGGAAGGATATTGGACGGGGTTCTCGGCCCGCTCGCGCGTGATAGTCTATAACACGAACCTCGTGAACCCGGAAGAAGCGCCCAAGTCGATCTTCGACCTGGCCGATTCCAGGTGGAAAGGCCAGGTGGTCATTGCAGACCCTCGCTTCGGTTCGACCTCGTTTCACGTCGCGGCGCTCTACAGCGAAATTGGCGATGAGCGGGCCGATGAGTTTTTTCGCAAGCTGAAAGCAAACGGGGTGAAGATCGTGCCGGGCAACTCCGTTGTGCGCGATATGGTGGCGCGCGGCGAGGTGAAGATGGGGCTTACGGACACGGATGATGTGAACGTGGCGCTCGAAGACAACCAACCCGTGGCGATGGTCTTTCCAGACCGCGACGGAATCGGGGTTCCCATCATGCCGAACATGGTTTCGCTGATAGCAGGCGCTACAGCGGAGGAGGCGGGCAAGCGATTGATCGACTATTTGGTCTCGCCGGAGGTCGAGCGGATGCTGGCTCAGGCCGAGTCCGCGCAGATTCCGTTGCGCGAAGGCGTCGAGCCGCCCAAGAATGTCCCGCCGCTCAACTCCTTCAAGCCGATGACGCTCGACTACGGCAAGGCGGCCGGCCGCGTGGAGGATGTCACACGGCGGCTGGAAACCATACTCGGACTTTGAATACAGGGATTCGAAGAAAGAAATCTTTATCCGATGGGAACGGCATTGATTAAAGCGATGATACTTCGCGCGCGCCCGAGCGTAGTCGCTAGTCTGTCGGCCCGCTCGCTCGCGCTCGGATTGGCCTGGGCACTCTTTATCGTGCTGTGCGCGCTGCCCGCACTCTATATGCTTGGCGCTTCGCTCCACGGGGCGGATGGCGGCCTCAGTTTCAAGAATTATCGCCTCTTGTTTATCGGAACGCGCCAGCGCGAATTGTTGTTCAACAGCGCATTGCTCGGCGCGGGAGCGTCGGCGATAGCCACCTTCATTGGAGCGCCGCTCGGTTTGCTGCTGGCGCGCGCCGACCTTACTGCAAAGCGGTCGCTACGCCTGGCGCTGGTCATTCCTTTAGTGGTTCCCTCATACATCCTCGCTCTCGCGTGGACATACATTGGCGGGCCGACGGGAATAGTTGCGCAGGCTTTCGGGCGCGACCTGATGTCGGTCTGGACCTACAGTCTTGCGGGCGCAATGATAGTGATGGGGATAAACTTCTATCCGCTTTCGATGCTTGCGACGGAAGCGGCGGCGGGGCGCTCAGGCAGCCTCGAAGAAGCGGGACTCCTGGCCGCGCGCCCAGGCCGCGTGCTGCGGCGAATAACATTGCCGCTCATAGCGCCGGGCATAGTTGCCGCCGCGCTCATCATCTTCGTGCTTGCGGTGTCCGAATTCGGCGTGCCCGGCCTTCTGCGGGCGCGCGTCTTCACTACAGAGGTCTTCACAGCCTTCGCCGCCCTCTACGATTTCGGCGCGGCCACAGCCCTTGCCGTTCCGCTGCTCGCGCTGGCATTGATTGCCGGAATCGCCGTCAAACTCATCCTGGGTGACCGGTTGCTTGCGACACGGCGCGGTTTTCGCTCCGGCCTCCCGCTCGCTTTGAGCCGCTGGCGTGTTGCGGCGTTTGCGGGTCTTGCCATCGTGCTTGCCTCGTTCGTCGTGTTGCCGCTTGCGGCGCTCGCCGTCGAAGCCGGGCGGTTGGAACGCATCACGAGCGCCGCGCTGAAATCGGCCGGAGCCATAACCAACAGCCTCGCGCTCGCCACAATCAGCGCAATCCTGATCGTAGCCCTCGCCGTTTTGCTCGGCTACGGGAGGGCGCGGGCACGCTCCAAATCGTGCGGCTTCATCGATCTGATCTTCATAACCATCTTCGCCGTGCCGAGCACAGTCCTGGGCGTGGGACTCATCGGGCTGTGGAACAGGCCGGGGGTGATGGGAGAAGTTTATGGGAGCCGGTTGATAATCGTCGCGGCCTACCTGGCGCGACTGGTCCCCGCTGCCGCGCTCATTCTCGCAGCGGCCGTGCGCCAGGTTCCGGTTTCGTTGGAAGAAGCAGCCGAGGTTGCAGGCGCAGGCTGGCCGCGCACTTTCATTCGAATCGTCCTTCCCCGCATACGCGCGGGGCTGGCTGCCGCGCTCGTTGTATCCTTCATCTTCGCATTCGGCGAACTCGGAGCGACGATGCTGGTCGCTCCGCCCGGCCAGTCAACTTTGCCTGTGCGCGTTTACACGTTGATCGCCAACGCGCCGCCGGGCGAAGTCGCAGCGCTCGGGCTCATGCAAGCTTGTATCATCCTCGTTCCGCTCGCGCTCCTGGGAGTCTTCGCGCGCGGCAGAAAAGGCGAAAATTGAAATGGGTGAAGGGTTTCTCAGACTGGCCGGAGTGACGAAGCGATATGCAGACCGGACTATACTGGACCGCATATCGCTCGATGTTTCTCAGGGCGAGATTGTGGCGCTGCTCGGCGCGAGCGGCTGCGGCAAGACGACGCTGCTGCGCCTCATCGCGGGACTGGAGAGGCTGGACGCGGGCGAGATATGGATTGCGGGCGAGAGAGTCGCCGCCGAGGGGCGCAATCTCGCGCCGCCGAGAGCGAGAGGTATCGGATTCGTCTTTCAGGATCTGGCCCTGTGGCCGCATCTCACGGTCGCCGCGAGCCTGGATTTCGTGCTGGCATCGGGCGGAATGCCCAAACGCGAACGCGCCCGTCGCATAGCCGATACGTTGCAGATGGTGAGAATCTCTCGATTCGCGCAGAGCTATCCGAACCGCCTCTCAGGCGGCGAACAGCAACGCGCCGCCCTTGCGCGGGCGATTGTCGGCCACCCGCGTTTGCTTTTGCTCGATGAACCGATGTCGAGCCTCGACGCCGACTTGAAAGTGGATTTGCTGGGCGAGCTTGCCGCCTTGCAAGCGAAGCTCGATGTTACCACCATCTACGTCACTCACGACCGGGCCGAGGCAGCGGCGCTTGCCCATAAAGATTTCTTTCTTCTCGCGTGACGGCGATGTGAGCGCGGACAAAGATTTCTTTCTTGTCTGTGGCAGGCGGGTTTATCGGATCGTCGTACACTCTTTGGTCATAACCGATGGACGCAGGCGAAGAAACGAGCAAAGTCGAAAGCAGACGCAAAGATTCCTTTTCTGGGCGGCAGGGCTTCAAGCGCGCGCTCGGCCTTGAAAGAAATGTCGCCGTGATGTCGCTTGCGGTCTTCCTGCTCGGCGCGGGAGAAGAGTTGTGGGCGCGCTTCATGCCCAAGTACCTGGAAGCCCTCGGCGCGGGCGTGGCGGTCATAGGGTTGTTCGGAACGGCGCGCGATTTTCTCGACGCCATATATCAATATCCCGGCGGCTACATCTCAGACCGCATAGGCAACAGGAGAGCGCTCGTACTTTTCAGCGCGCTCGCAGCATCGGGCTATGTGATTTATGCATTCAGCGCGAGCTGGCATTTCATATTCGTCGGCCTGATCTTCGTGATGGCCTGGTCGAGCATGGCTTCGCCCGCGATATTTGCGACCATAGCCGAACAACTGCCGCGCGACCGCCGAGCCATGGGATTTACGGTCCAATCGATCCTCAAGCGAGTGCCGGTGCTTATATCTCCCACGATAGGCGGCCTGCTCATAGCCTGTTTCGGGCTTGTGCAGGGCATTCGCATCTCGCTATTGATTACGACTGCGCTGGCCGCGCTTGCGATATTCGCGCAACAGCGGCTCTACCTGGCCCGCCCGCTGTCATCCGATGTAGAAGGCATAAAGATTCCTTTTTCTTCTGTGCCTTCCACTGCGCGCATGAAACTCTTTGCGCAACTGGGCGCGATGCACCCGGCGCTCAAGCGATTGCTCATCTCAGATATAATCGTCAGGACTTGCGAGGGGATGGCGGGGGTATTCATAGTGCTTTATGCGATGAACGTGACGGGGATGACTTCGTTTGAATTCGGCGTTTTGATGGCCGTGCAGATGGCGACCTCTATAACGGTCTACATCCCTGCCGCATGGCTTGCGGATCGTTACGGACGCAAGCCCTTCGTGATAGCTACTTTTATATGCTTCGCCCTGTTTCCGCTCGCGGTCGCGCTTTCAAAAAGCTTCTGGACGCTCGCGCTCGCTTTCGTGATCGGAGGTCTCAGGGAGACGGGCGAGCCTGCGCGCAAGGCCATCATAGTCGACCTGGCCGACCCGAACAGACGGGGCCGCACGGTCGGGCTTTATTACCTGACGCGCAGCCTCGCCATAACGCCTGCCGCCTTAACGGGCGGTCTCCTCTGGAATATCGATCCGACCATACCGTTTTTCGCAGCCTGCCTGATAGGACTTGTGGGCGCGGCTGTTTTCACCTTGACCGTTGATCGCCGTTACGCGGCTTGAGAAAGATCGTATACTCGTTGACTGATCGCCGGATTTAGCATAATAAATTCAGGTGACGTGTCGAATGTTTGATCGAGAAAGGATCTTTATGAAGATAAAACGCATGGCCGGTTATTGCCTGGTTCTGCTCTTTTGTTTTTGCGCTTCGGGTTGCTTCCTGATAGAGCAGGAGATTTTCCTCAACGCGGACGGCAGCGGCGAAATGGTTCTCTACATATCGCTGCCCGACCTGCCCGAAGATTTGACGAGCGGTCCCGCAGGAATGGGACCGAGCAAAAATCCCAAGCTGGAGGTGGAACAGTTCAAAAAAGAGGCGACGACCAATCTCCCTCCCACGATAAAATTGAAAGAACTCAAAGAGGTGAGACAGAACGGGTCTTTAGGATTTTATGCCGTATTCCAGTTCAAGAACATCGACGACCTGAACCGGATTTTCGCAAATCTCGGCAAAGAGAGTCTGCAAGCGCCCGAAATGAAGGGGAAATCCCTCTGGACCGTCGGGCTGGAAAAGCGAGCGGGCAAGACGAATTATTCAGCGAAACTGCTCATCGACCTTGACGACAAGAAAGAGGAGAAGAAGAAAGAGCCTGAAGGCACAGACCCGTCCGTGCAGGGCCTCGACGAGCTTGGAGAAAAAGTGACTTCGCTCATACTGAGTTCGATCAAGATGCGCTTCGTGCTTCACGCGCCCTCGCCGATAACCGAGACCAACGCCGACATCGTACTTCGAGAAAAGACCGCCGTATGGAACTGTTCGTTTGCCGCCTTCGCGAAGGATAAAAAACCCATCGAGATGAAAGCCAGCTTTCAATGAGAAAGGGGCGCAGTTTTCAAAAGTCGGTCAAATGTCGAGAAAGATACCATCGGCTTTAGCCGCATGGAGTCTCAGTTTTTGCCTAATACGCCAAACATATCATCCTAAGATATACTGCGCGCGGGATGAAATGACAATTTTGAGAGCCTTTGGTAGAGTTGTAGTTTCGTGAAACCAAACTCCACACAAAGGACTCTCATT
>JAKEHD010000482.1 GCA_022615215.1 Blastocatellia bacterium | reverse complement strand
GAAGGTGGAGGTGTTTCCGGTAGTCAAAAAGGAGCGGAAAAAACTTTCATCCAAGGCCGCGTGAAGTATACCGAGCATATCGCTCGTCGAATCGGCCGGAGCGGACCTGCCCGTGCAGAGTAAAATCTTCGTCCCCGGCGGGCGAGGGTTTCGCGAAATCACCCGTCGCTCGAAAGAGCGCATCCCAAGCATATCGGTCGTCTTCGGAAACTCAACAGCGGGCGGGGCTTACCTTCCCGGAATGTCGGATTACGTCATCATGGTCAGAAACCAGGCCCAGGTATTTTTGGGCGGCCCGCCGCTCGTCCGTATGGCCACAGGCGAAATCGTTGACGAAGAATCGCTCGGCGGCGCGGAGATGCATTCGCGCGTATCGGGCCTTTCGGATTATCTTGCAGAAGACGAGCTCGACGGCTTGCGAATGGCCAGAGACATCGTGAGCCACTTCTACCCGGCCCCGCACAAACCCGCGCTCGCCCCGGTCGAGCAGCCGCTCTACCCGGCCGATGAATTGTTGGGCATCGCCTCGGCGGATATTCGTGTGCCTTTCGAGGTGCGCGAGATCATCGCCCGCTTAGTCGATGGGTCGCGTTTCGATGAGTTCAAAGAGTATTACGGCACGACGCTTGTCACGGGCTTCGCTCGCGTTCAAGGTTTCCTTGTTGGGATTTTAGCCAACAACGGTGTATTAATATCGGAATCGGCCAACAAGGGCGCGCAGTTCATACAGCTTTGCAATCAACAGAACATCCCTTTGCTCTTCTTGCAGAACATAACGGGCTTCATGGTGGGCCGCGCTTACGAAGAGCAGGGCATAATACGAAACGGGGCAAAGCTCATCAACGCCGTATCGAATTCGACCGTCCCTGCGATCACGATAATGATAGGCGGCTCTTACGGGGCAGGGAACTACGCAATGTGCGGCCGGGCTTACGAGCCTCGCTTCCTTTTCACCTGGCCCAATCACCGAATAGCTGTGATGGGACCGCAGCAGCTATCGGGCGTCATGGATATAATCAAACGCGAGGCCGCCGCCCGTAAAAGAGAGCCCGTCGACGAAGAGAGACTCGCGGCGATGAAGAAAGGTTTGGAAGCGCAGATCGAACATGAATCCGACCCTTACTTTGCGACTGCGAGGTTATGGGACGACGGAATAATCGATCCTAGAGAGACCCGCAGCGTGCTTGCAATCGCGCTTTCAGCCGTCTACAACCGTCCGGTTCGCGGGACTATGGAGTGGGGCGTCTTCCGCCATTGAATGCAGATGAGATACTTTCGCAAAATCCTGATCGCCAACCGAGGAGAGATAGCCCTCCGCGTCATGCGGACCTGCCGCGCGATGGGCATAGCCTCTGTGGCCGTCTATTCGGATGCGGACGCGGATTCGCCTCACGTCCGTTATGCGGACGAAGCGGTGCTTGTGGGACCGCCCCCCACGAAAGAGTCTTATCTTCGAATAGACCGGATCATAGAATCTGCACTGAGAACCGGGGCCGAAGCCATACATCCGGGTTACGGGTTTCTGGCCGAAAACGCGGATTTCGCCGTCGCTTGCAATGATGCGGGTATCACGTTCATAGGCCCGCCTTCGGAAGCGATTCGACAGATGGGCCTCAAGAGCGCGGCCAGAAAGATCATGGCCGATGCCGGTGTCCCCGTAGTGCCCGGTTATGACGGAGCGGACCAGGAGCTTGAAACCCTGCGCCGGGCGGCGCTCGATATAGGGCTTCCCGTTCTCATCAAAGCATCTGCGGGTGGCGGCGGAAAGGGCATGCGAGTCGTGCGCGAGACTGCGGAGATAGAATCGGCAATCGAAAGCGCGAGGCGCGAGGCCGAGAAATCATTCGGCGACGGAGCATTGCTCATAGAGAAATTCATCGCCCGCGCCCGCCACGTCGAGTTCCAGATATTCGGCGACCATCAGGGCAATCTCGTGCATCTGTTCGAGCGCGATTGCTCGATTCAACGTCGGCATCAGAAGATCATAGAAGAAAGCCCCTCTCCGGCTTTGACTGCGGAATTGCGCCGCTCGATGGGCGAAGCAGCCGTAGCCGCAGGGCGAGCAATCGGTTATGCAAACGCCGGGACCGTCGAGTTCATACTGTCGCCTGCGGGCGAGTTCTATTTCATAGAGGTCAACACCCGCCTGCAAGTCGAACATCCCGTGACCGAGATGATTACAGGATTGGACTTGGTCCGTCTTCAAATCGAAGTGGCCGAAGGAAAGCCGCTCCCTTTCGCTCAGGAAGATATTGAAGCGAGCGGACACGCCATCGAAGCGAGGCTGTATGCCGAAGACCCCGATAATGATTTTTTGCCCGCGACCGGAAAGATAGAGCGGTGGTCTGCGCCATCATCTATTAATGGGCTGCGAATAGATGATGGCGTGGAAGAGGGAAGCGAGGTGGGAATATACTATGACCCCTTGCTTGCGAAGCTGATAGCGCATGGGGCGGACAGGGAAGAGGCTTTGCGTAAACTCGTATATGGACTCAGGCGATTATCCGTTCAGGGCGTTCGCACGAACCGAGATTTTTTAATTCGCCTGCTCGAACACGAAGATTTTCGCGCGGGCGAGTCCCACACCGAATTTATTGCCGAACGCCTCGATCAACTTACCGGTCAGAGCGATTCAAAGAACGCTCGCGTCGCAGCGGTCGCGGCTGCGATCTATTTACAAAAGAGTCGACAGTCCGCAAACGAAATTCTTTCGCGCATCCCGGCGAATTATCGCAATAGCCCTTATCGAGACCCTTCGGTGAAATTGCGAATCGGGACGGAGGTATTCGAGGTTTCTTACCGTCAGGTTGAGGATGAGACCTATGAAGTTGCTTGCGGTGACTTACAATCTCAGGTTCGTGTGTTGTCTTTCGATGCAGGGAGCATAAGGCTTTCGATAGATGGCCTTCAGCGGCTGTTCGAGGTGAGCGAGGCAGGCGAGCGATTGTTCGTTCATTCGACTATGGGTTCTTGCGAGGCAGTGCGTGTGCCGAGGTATCCCTACGCCCTCGCGGCCCTCGATGAAGAGAGCGCAAGCGCGCAGATGCCCGGACAGGTATTGAAGATACTTGTGAGCGAAGGGCAGGAGGTCTCGGCAGGGGATGCGCTCGTGGTGCTCGAAGCGATGAAGATGGAACAGACCGTAAAGGCTTCGACCGATGGAATTGTCGAAAAGATCATGGTGAAGGAAGGCGACGTAGTAGGGCCGGGCGAGATATTGATTCACATCGCCGCTCGTTAGCAATTATACTCTGCGCGGCATGGATTGAAACTTTTCATCAAGCTCACCGCCAGGCGATTTTATTTGGAGTGCG
>JAKEHD010000481.1 GCA_022615215.1 Blastocatellia bacterium | reverse complement strand
GCTGGTCGACCGCTATACCGACGTTATCAAGATGGTACAGGCCACGATCTCGAAGATAGCTGACGGCTGACGGCTCACGGCTGATAGCTGATAGCTGATAGCTGATAGCTGATAGGCGCGTCGGTTCATTTCTCCGATACATCTTTTTACATGATTTCACAACTCTGTGAGGACTATTGCCGGGATAATTTCGTAGTATAAGGGATAACGGCCGTCAAATGTGCTCTCAGCAGGAAGACAGGAGGACAGGAGTTGAAGAAAATCTTTCTCCTTATGGCGATCAGCTTTCTCGTATCGAGCAATGCCCCCTCGGCAATAACCATCTTTGACGATTCGAAGGCCGCAGAGGCTTCCGGCCTGTTCGATCATTCTTTCCCTTTCGGCAAGACTCCCGTGATCGACGGAGTTTTGAAAGCCGATGAATGGGCGGACGCAGCATCGGCCTTCATAGATGTCGAAGAAGGCTGGCGGGTGAAGGTCTTTTATAAGCGGCACGCCTCGAATCTCTATTTCGCTTTCAGCGATCTGAAAAACAAGGGCAGAGAACGATACCCCGAAATAATGATTGATGCCAAAGGCGACCGTGGCGCGTCGTGGGGCGGGGATGACTGGTGGCTTCATATTTCTTATAACGACTGTGAGGGAAAGGGGCGCTACAACGTGTGGAACTGCACGCCTGCGAAACCCGGCTGGAAGGCGAACAATTTTCCGCTCCCCGATCCCGGCACAGTCGAAGCAGAAGTCTCTTACGAAAAACTCGGCATCACCCCCGGCGTCTCTAAAATGATCGGCCTCGCCTTCAACGTAACAGACACTCGAAGCGATTATGATTATTGGCCCGCAAGCGCACGGCTCGCCGACCCCTCTTCCTGGGCAGCGGTCAAATTATCCGATTGAAAGGATTGAAGACATGGGAAGCGAAGAATGCATAAGAGTATTGATAGTTGATGACGAGCCTCTGTCGAGAAAAAAGATTCGCTATATGCTCGAAGGCGATCCCGAAATAGATATAGTGGGGGAATGCTCCAACGGAGCCGAGGCCATAGAGATGGCCCGCCGGGAAGTGCCCGACCTCATCTTTCTGGATGTACACATGCCGGAAAAGGACGGCTTCGCGGTCATCGAAGATATAGGCTCGGAGCTTACGCCCGCCATAATCTTCGTCACCGCTTACGACCACTACGCAGTGCAGGCGTTCGAGGTGTCGGCTCTCGATTATCTCCTGAAGCCCTTCGACCGCGAGCGATTCGAAAGGGCGCTCGATCGCGCGAAGTCTCACATTCTCGGCGAAAAAGCGGCCACCCTCGACCGGCAGATTCTCTCTGCGCTCGAAGAGATCAGGGCGCGTCAGGACCATCTCGACCGGCTTGTCATAAAGACCAACGGCCACGTCTTCTTCGTGAAGGTGAGCGATATTGCCTGGATAAAAGCCGAAGGCAATTACGTGCGGCTGCATGTCGGAAAAGAGAGTTACCTGCTGCGCGACACGATAAGCGGCCTTGAAGCGCAGTTGGATCCAAGCAGCTTCATTCGGGTGCATCGTTCGACGATAGTGAACATAGACCGCATACAGGAGTTGCAGCCCTGGTTTCATGGAGAGTATCGCGTAGTGATGCAGGACGGGGCCGAGTTGACGCTCTCGCGCACCTACAGAGAGAAGCTGAACGGATTTTTAGCGAGAGCGCTTTAGCAAAGGTTCAATGATCGTGAGCGGCCGCGGATCGATACAACATCGGGTCGGTGTTGATCCCTCCTATCCGCGCTCGCTCACGATCCGATATTGATTTCATCCTCCCGCCGCCCTGCGAATCCCATACACCGCCTGACCACCGTTTACCTGCTCTGAACCTTGAGTTTTCTGTTTAGTGTAAGTCTGGTAAAGTTCTACTCATAGAGGCGCATTTATGAACCTTGTCGTAGACACATCGGTCATTATCGCAGTGATTGCCGACGAGCCGGAGAAGCCGATTTTGATAACCAAAACAGAAGGCTTCGAACTGTTCGCTCCTTATTCGCTCTATTGGGAAATCGGCAATGCGTTCTCAGCCATGCTCAAGCGACAACGCATAACGTTGGAACAGGCAAAAGCAGCGGTCACTATCTACAGACAAATTCCCCTCAACCTGGTTGAGATCGATTTAGAGCAAGCGTTGGAGTTAGCCAATCGCCACAAGATATACGCTTACGATGCTTATATCATTGCTTGCGCCATCAATCAAAACTGTGCGTTGATTACATTAGACAGGGGGTTGGGTCATGTGGCGAAAGCGGCAGGAATTGATGTTGTGGAGGTGAAATAATTCGATGCAGACATATCTTGAAAATCAACAACAGAGCCTTTCCTTCCTCTTGGAACAGGCCGAGCGGGAAGGCGAAGTCAGGATTCAACGGGCAGACGGACAAATTTTCGTTCTCAGACCGGAAAAGGTTAAGCGTTCGGCATTAGACGTGGCGGGCATCAAGCTGGATGTCTCAACAGAAGAGATCGTAGAGTTCATTCGTGAAGGACGCGAAAGAGAGTAAAGTTTGTTGAGTCTACAGCAGCCTGTTTCAAGGAGTGACTCGAAAAGGGTTGGCATCTCTGTCGCTAACAAATAAAAGAACTGCCGCAACTTGGAAAGTTTTCATAGATCATGTAAAGTTGGTCCTGGTGATCGAATATGACTATGGCAACCGAACATTTTTACATTGTGGCTGACGATCGAATACTCGGCGGAGAGCCTGTAATAAAGGGAACGCGCACGCCCGTCAGAGCTATTGTCGAGATTTACCGACTGGGCACTTCGCCCGAAGAGATTCCGAGTCGCTTACCGCACCTTACACTGGCGCAAGTCTTTGATGCGCTCAGTTATTACAACGATCATCAGGACGAGATTAATGCTTACATGGAATCGAACCGTATCCCTGATGAGAAGATCGATCCTCTGGTAAAGAACTTATGAACCAACTCTTCATTGAATTGTATCTGGATGAAGACGTTGACGTATTGATTGCGGATTTAGTGCGAGCCAGAGGCTTCAAAGTATGTGTTCAAACAAACAGTTTCTAATGGTTGGCCATCGAGCCGGATATGCTTTCACCAACAAGTGACGCCAGATCACAGGTCAGGAAGGGTTGCTTGCACCCGCCGATTGGCTATAGAGCAAGCCGCGGGCGCAAGCGGAAGAAAGAAATCTTTGCCCCTTCCCTACCACAAGACCTCTGTGGACTCGCAATCTGCTCTAAAAGTCTGTACATATACAACGCAGCGCACACTTCTTCATTTCAAGTCAGAGAATCGAGCGATCAGCCTCGTTCTCGCTCATTGTTTTTTAACCTTTTGCTCTTGATAAACCTCTTCGCGCGCTTCTTCGAAGAGAGCTTCTAATTCATCTTCGGACATCCCGCTTTCTTGAAAGGTCTTGCGAATGGGCGCGAGGATTTCATCAAAAAACTCGGCCGCCGGAAGATCGGTAGTGATAAACTGCTCAATATACTCGCTCATTCAATCCCTCTGAATTGCTCAAAACTCTGGCCGCTCGCCAGGAATATCAACGACCCAATGAACAGGCCCACATTGACGACGACCGCCATGCTTACAATCGCCCAACCCAACATCCGGCGAGAATTCAGGTGATACCCTATGTTGAAAAAAGCTGGCGCGGCGAGGGGCAGGTTGTGAACCCCCAGCGCCAGGAGTGTGATCGCCAGCCAGGCGTTGAGAACCAGCGTCGCCCGCCCGTGCTCGTCGTCGGAGGCGAGCACCCTCCGCGTGTGATGGATGAGCCACCAAGAGGGTATAGCCAGGGCGGTGCCGATCACGTAGAACATCAGAATAGAGCCTTCCAGCACTCCCAATGCGAGCTTGGTAGTCACGGCCAAGAGGTGACCAAAGGCCATTGTACCGATCGTGACCCCGAAGAACAGATTCATCGCTGCCAAAACCCGCCGTCGGATGGGGAAATCCGAATGGCGGTGCCGGCAGAGCAGAATCGTGACGGCCAGAAGAGCGAAGCCCATGGACGCCGTCAGCCATTTGCTTTCGTCCACGATGAGCGCGACGAGTTGATCGATCATACCCTTGTCCTCACTAATTGTAGGTAGTCCTGCTGCCCAACAACGATTTTACCTGCGATAAGCCAGGCCGCTCGAACGTTCATCTCCCCCTGCCGCCGAATGGCTATAAAGCAAGCGGAGCGCGGCACGCGTTACTCCGGTGCCCAACGCCATAAACGTAGCGACCGGCCATCATCGCCTCCAACTGTGGCGATGCATTGCGGGTCTATTGGTGACCATGCGGCATGTGCTACCGCGCCTTCCATAGGAAGCACGGCTTCGATTTCTTCGCTGTCGACTCTACGAATGGCGACACCGTGTTGTCCATCGGGATTTGCTATGAGGGTTCCATCTGCATTTAGAGCACTCTGGCCAACACCTAGCCTGGAGAACTCAAACTGCCGGGCCCATGGCTGATTGCGCTCCTCTTCGGATATATCCCGAAGCGTCCATATATGGGAATCCCAGATGGCTGTTTCAATAGTCCACTCTGACGTGTAGGCGTTCGTCCATCGCTGACAGAACACCAGCCTTCCACCTGGACTCCAACCTATGGCAGTTGTCGCGGATGGTATGGATGCAACGATTTCTCCAGTATCATAGTGGAGAATATGGACCTGCCTCACGCTCTTCTTGTCGGGATGTCCCGTCGTTACGGCGACATACTGTCCACTAGGATCCCAGGCGTAACGCATGATGCGTCGATCCTGCGCTCCAAGCTCCTCAAAACTCACGGAAGCGACCACAGGAACATCTGCAAGAGTTATGTCGATACGTTCCCCCAATGCTCCCCTTACCAATGCGCCGACTACCTGAACCACATGTGCGAGAGTTGACTGATTCGGCGGGCCTGGTTCCGGAAGATCCATTATATCGATCAAGTCGAGACGCGGCCCTTCGCCTCTCTCTATCAACAACTGACGGGTTCCTGGACGCCATGGGTTGAAGCAGCGAGTACGATAGAAGCCATAGCTTTCCATCGAATCTGATCCCCAAGGGTCAAGGACTCCCTTGTATGCCATCACCTGCCGAATGATGCTGCCATTCTTGTCCTGTATAGACCACCAGTTGTTCCCCGTCTCAGCTACCAGCAGAATAAGGTCACCGTCAGGAGACCAAAAGAAGCGAGTTGGGTGTCCCCATGCATCGGGATCGGTGCCTCCTCCTACCCGACGACCATCGGCGAGCCACCGAGTCATACCGAAGGCATCGCAGGCTGTAACCAGTTCTTCGCCGTCTGGACTCCAATCAACCAGTTCCGGGGGGTTGATTCGTTTCCCATCGCCGCGCCTTGGCACGCTATGACTTGCATCCCATTCGGCCACCATTTTCCACGCCCCGCCCACAGATTGTTTCGATTCGGAGACCAGAAGAGTCTCACCGACCGCACGCGAGGCGAAGAAAGCCTTGTGCCGTTCCAGACTCGCGCCGAAGAATGCCTTTTGCTGCTTTGGTGGGACGACTGTCCGATCAAATGTTTTCATCAAAGAGTACCTTCCGTAGAGTGTAAACAGTTGTTTCAATATACTCAATTGCACCTTCACGGGTCAATTGCATTTCTTGCTAACAAACTCACTATCAGCCATAGGACAAGACACACGACAACTCACTTCTTTCTGCTGCCAGTCACAGGCTCAAGGCGGAATTTATACTGATACTCTCTTGCGGGCAGGCGGTATTCAGGGTGCGGTTGCGCGCCCCAACTGTTGTCGCCTCCGACGCCCATCTGCCTGTAATCCAAATTCACTGTGATGTCGTCAGAACGCACTATCTCGAACGGGTGCTTGCGCTTTTCGAGTTCCTCCATCGGGAAAGGCCACGCACTGAAATAAAGATGCGGCATCCCGGTTGCCCTCAACCCTGCGCCCTCCCTATTCGTGAATGTCACCCATCGCGTGTCTGTGCGATTGCCCGATTCCTGCGGCTCTATGTAAGGAAAGAAGAGATTCTCGACCGTCTCCGAATAGAGACCCACAGCCGCTCCGGTATTTCGGTCCCAATAATTTTCATGAGGCCCGCGCCCATACCACGTGACCGCGCGGAACTCTCCCGGAATGCGCATCTGCATGCCGAAACGAGGCAGTTCGGGAACCTCTCCGCCCGGAGTGAAGGAGCTTTCGACCTCTATTTCACCATTGCCATAAACAGTGTAGACGTTGCTGTAACCGGAGTCGCCCGCAGGCAATGTGGCGAGCGCAGTCACTTTTACGACCTGGACTTCAGACTGTTCGGCCTTGACGCTTGTTATCGTGCGACCGGGACCGGCATCGCGCCATACGCCGTGGCGCTC
>JAKEHD010000480.1 GCA_022615215.1 Blastocatellia bacterium | reverse complement strand
CTGGCGACTCTCGGATACCTTGAATGGAAAAAGTCGTTCAAAAGCCCTCAACCGGCATGATACTGGGCAAATTCATGCCGCCGCACCTCGGCCATCAATACCTCATAGATTTCGCCAGGAGCCGAGCGGATCATCTGACCATCATCGTGGGCACACTCGAAAAAGAACCTATTCCAGGCCGACTGCGCTTCGAATGGGTCAGGGAACTCTATCCCGATTTGCGGGTCGTACACCTGACGGACGAAAACCCTTCTGAGCCGCACGAGCATCCTCGATTCTGGGATATATGGACCGCAAGCCTGCGGCGCATCCTTCCTGACGGGGTCGATTATGTCTTTACATCGGAGAACTATGGCGACGAACTGGCCCGAAGGCTCGGCGCTCGCCACGTGCTCGTAGACCTTGCGCGCGCGCGCGTACACGTATCGGCCACTATGATACGCGAGCGGCCTTACGATAACTGGCAATACATCCCCGAATGCGCCCGCCCTTACTTCGTCAAGCGCGTAGTCATAATCGGTCCCGAATCGACGGGCAAGACCACACTCGCCTGTAAACTGGCCGAACATTACAACACCGTATGGGTGCCCGAATTCGCACGCGAGTATCTGGACATGAAAGACGCACCCTGTGAGTTGAGCGACATCCCACGCTTCGTCGAAGGCCAGATAGAGAGTGAAGAGCAAAGGGCTAGAAAGGCCAACCGCGTGCTCTTCTGCGACACAGACGTTATAACGACGGCCGTCTGGAGCGACTACTTATTTAACGAATGTCCCGATTGGATAAAACAGAAGGCCGATGAGCGCACTTATGACCTTTATCTTTTGACGGATATAGACGTGCCGTGGGTCGTCGACCCTCAAAGGTTCTGTCCCGAAGAGCGCGATTATTTTCTAAAGCGCTTCCGCCGTGAGCTTGAGTCGAGAAACCGGCCCTACACGATTATCTCCGGCTCCTATGATGAGCGACTGCAACGCGCGATATGCGCGGTGGATGCGCTCTTTATTCGATGAATCGCTGTTGCCGGGCTTCTTCCAACTTCTTATAGAGCAGAGGATTTGCTTCGCGCGTTGCTTTACGTAAGGCTTCGAACTCCGCCTCACCTTGCAGCAGATATTCGTCTATCTCTGCCTGATTGCTCAGATAGAAAGTTATGGCTCCATATACCTGTTCAAGAGTGATTAGAGGAAACGAATGAGCGATGCTTTCGGGGGAGGCCCCGCGCAGGAATGCATAAACTATGGAATCGAGTGATATGCGGCTCTCTGCAATCCAGTATCCGCCATCACGCTGTTCGATGTATTCCTTGCTCATTTCAACCTCCAAACGATCTTTATACTATCAGATAGAAAATGCGATCTGAAGAAGGCTGTTCGTTTTTACAGACCGTGCAGATTGAGAAGCGGCGAGACGGCCTCGAATCCTTCACGGTCAGCAATCTCTCTTAGTTCGGCAACCCTCTTCTGCAAGCGTTCGCATTCGGCTTTGAGAGCGGCGCGCTCACCTTCCGTGAGATCGCCTATCTTCTCCCTGCGCCACAGCTCGCGTTCGGCATAACGGAGATAGGTTTGCGCAAGGCTGAGGTCCGGCTCATCTGCGAACCCGAATTTCGTATGCCAGTTCCGGCTGGCCTCGTTGCCGACGTGATAGGCGCTTCTGAGGCGCTTCTCTCCCTGACGGTGCAGTTCGTTTAAGGCGTCTGAAACCAGGGCCGTAGCCAGCCCCCCTCTCTGCAATCGCGGGTTTATAAAGAGTATATCCAGCAGCGGGCCGCCCTTGTTGGTGACTATGAGCGCCCCGCCCGCGATGCGTTTGCCTTCCTCTTCGAATGCAAGCCGTGATGACTCATGCGGGCGACCTCGTTTGCCCTCGAAGAAAGTCCTTATGCTCTTTCTGGAAGACTCTTCGATTTGTGCCCTCTCCCAGTCGCAATACTCCACTGTGTCGCGGAAAGCATCGAAAAAAGTCTCCGCAAGCCAGGCTTCGTCCCCGCGAGTCACCCCTTGAAGTTGAAATGTCGCGTCGAGACTGCGGGGACCGATCTCCACGCTCACAACAGCAATCGTATGGCCGGGGCGTATGTATGCCTTGCCGTCGTAATATTCATACTTCCATCCGGGGCGCATGGGAAGTAAGTCGAATTCTTCTGCGGTCATCGCAATGCGTTGGCTGCGCATGCGGCTATGTTACCGCAAAGAGGAAATCCATGCGAGACGACTGAAAACTCAAAACTTACAACCGAAAACTCTATCTGCCCGTCAGTCACAACAAATCTCAGAATTAGTATTGATTGCGACTATCTTCTGTAGTACGCTCCGAGCAGGATGGGAACATGCCCCCGCTGGGACCTCAAACCCCGGCGGGGTTTTTATTTGGAGAGTAATGTAATGAACCAGGATATTCTCAATCAGTTTCTCGCCGTTGCCATCAAAAACAGGGCTTCGGACGTGCATCTACAGGTGGGCGAACATCCCTTACTGCGAATCAACGGAATGCTGACTCAGGTCAAGTATCACCCGCTCACGCCCGAGGATATGGTCAGCATAGTCGCCTCGCTCACGGGAGAGGAAAGATTCGAAACCGAGTTTCGCGGCAAGGACGAATTCGATGTCTCTTATGATATAGAGGGCGAAGGCCGGTTCCGTGTCAATGTATACAAACAGCGCGGCTTCTACGGGGCCGTGCTGCGCGTCGTCCCTCCGCAAATAGATAGCTTCGAAGACCTACACCTGCCGCCCGTCATGGAGAAGATCTCCAATATCAGGCGCGGGCTGGTACTGGCATCGGGCGCGACCGGCAACGGCAAATCCACAACGGTCGCCGCCATCATCGAGCATATCAATCGCACCCGCAAAGCCCATATAGTCACTATCGAAGAACCTATAGAGTTCCTCTTCAAAAACAAGCAGTCCGTGATCTCTCAACGCGAGGTGGGATGCGATACCGCAGGGTTCAAGACCGCGCTCCGCGCAGCCATGCGGCAAGACCCCGATGTAATATTCGTCGGCGAGATGCGCGACAGCGAGACCGTAGACATCGCGCTCAAGGCCGCAGAAACCGGACACCTCGTCATCTCCACGATACATACACCCGACGCTCAACGCACCATAGGCCGTTTGATAAGCTTCTTCCCGGTCGAAGAACACCCGACCGTGCGCGCCCGGCTCGCTCAGAATCTCATGGCCATCGTCAGTCTTCGCTTGATTACGGGCTGCAACGGGGCCGGGCGTTTGCCCGCCGTCGAAGTGATGCTCGTGACGCGCAGCATAGAGGAGTGCATACGCAATCCCGAAAAGACCGGCGAGATACAGCAATACATTCAGAAGAGCGCCGAGATAGGGATGCAGACCTTCGACCAACACCTCGTGCAGCTATTGCAATCGGGCAAGATTTCTTTGGATTCGGCCAAACTCACAGCCACCAACCCCGCCGAAATGGAGTTGATGCTGACAATAGAATAGACATTATCGGGTTTAAGGTTTTAGTGAATCTCTCGATAACTTCTAATTCAGGTTCAGTTGAGTTTTCGGCCAGCTTGTGGTCAGGAAGGGACGGCGATTCGCGCCTACGCTTGCCCCCGCCAATCGGCTATAAAGCAAGCAGCGGGCGCAAGCAACCCTTCCCGACCTGTGATCTATCGGGAGTTGTTTGTGACCCTCGATTCGCTCAAAATCAATCATACTTATTTCCGATAATGTCTAATAGCTCACAGAAACGATGAATGATGAATACGGAATCTGGAATTCCTCATTCATCTGATTGGGGATTTCGGAATATTCTTTCAATCCGCATTCCGCATTCCGCTACCTCGCTCCTCGTCGGCGGAGCTTATAAATTCCGATACCGCCTGCGCCAGTTCGTCGAGGCGGCCTTCGAAGAAGTGATCGGCTCCCTCTATGACTTTGAGGCTTTTGGGACCGCTCATCCTTTCAAGCAATTTTTCAAGGTCCGCCACAGAACCGAATTCGTCGCCCGCCCCCTGCACGAAGAGTTTGGGCACAGGGCAGGAAATCGCGCTCTCGAAATCGTATCTCGATACGGGCGTCCCTGCGGCAATAAGCGCGCGAAGCTTTCGAAAACTTTCTCTCTTATCGTCTTCGCAAACTGCCTCAAGCAGGACGCGCGCTCCGAATGAAAAGCCCGCAAGCCAGACTTCCGCGCCCGGATATTTCTCTTCCATGAAGCGAATGGCGGCGCTCAGGTCGTCCTGTTCGCCGCGCCCTTTGTCGTAGTTGCCCTGACTGCGGCCCGTGCCCCGGAAGTTGAACCTGAGCACAGCGAACCCCGATTGATGAAAAGCTTTCGCTATACGATAGACGACCTTGTTATGCATGGTCCCGCCAAACAGCGGATGCGGATGGCAAACGATGGCGACGCCGACAGGAGCGGAAGCCGGTTCTTTAAGTATCGCCTCTATTCGTCCCACAGGCCCTTCGAAGAATATGTTGCCGGTCAAATCGGTCATAAGCGCCTCGTTACGGAAAGGATGAAAGATGAAGGATGAAGGATGAAATTTATTGCATAAGGATTTCTTTCATCTAAAGACTGCTTTCATCGCATCCGCCCAGGCCATACTATCACGCCAGTCGCACCTGAGCGAACGTGGTCGGGCTGCCTGTGTTCAGACAACTAAAGTTCCGCAGTACAGCCAACAGGGCTGCCCTGGCACGCTAAAGCGTGGACTCTGAACTCTTACGTCGGGCTGCGTTCGTTGCGCCCATGCGCCGGGCATGTTAGATTCAGAGAACCACTCTTGGATAAAAGGATGTGCTCATGGTGAGAAGGATATTCCTGCTGGTTTTAATTCTCGCGCTCGTTGCATCTGAGGCGGCTCTGGCCCAAACGGACAGTCGCGGCGGTCCCGATTTTAAAAAGGCGGGCGATGAAGCGGTCGCTTTGCTCGCCGATTATATACGCATCGATACGACCAATCCGCCCGGAAACGAATCGCTCGCGGCCCGGTTCTTCGCGGGCATTCTTGAGAAGGAAGGAATCGAGTACAAAGTCTTCCAATCCGCGCCCGGACGCGGAACCATTTATGCCCGTCTCAAGGGCAGCGGCCGCAAGCGCCCTCTCATCATGCTCAACCACCTGGACGTAGTAGAAGCCGATAAGAGGTTCTGGTCGGCCGCCCCGTTCGGAGGCGAGATTCGCGGCGGCTATCTCTACGGGCGGGGGGCGCTCGATATGAAGAGCCTCGGCGCGGCGCAGTTCATGGTGATGCTCATGTTGAAGCGTGCGGGGGTCGCGCTCGACCGCGATGTGATATTCCTCGGCACGGCCGACGAAGAGGCGGGCGGGCGCGAGGGCGCGGGCTGGCTCGTGCGCAATCACCCTGAATCGATCCGCGATGCGGAGTTTCTCATCAATGAAGGGAGCAGCAATTCCGTCTCAGGCGGACGGGTCAATTACTACGGGATAGGATTGACGGAAAAGACCCCTTGCTGGTTGAGACTCACTATCAAGAGCGCCGCCGGACACGGCAGCATCCCTCGAAGTGAGTCGGCTCCGTCTCGTATGCTTCGCGCCCTCGGCAAGCTCGAAGCCTACGAGACTCGATTGATAGTGACGCCCGCAGTGGCTCGCTACTTCAAATCCATCGCCCCGCTTCACGGCAATTCCGAATGGAGGCGCGCGTATTCCGATATCGCCGCCGCGCTAAATGATCCGAGGCTCCGCTCCCTTGTGCTGGCGAGCGCAAGCAATGCAGCCCTGCTGCGCAACACGATTCAACCGACGGTCGTCCATATAGGCAACAAGACGAACGTGATCGCTCCGCTCGCGGTCGCTGAAATAGATTGCCGCCTGCTGCCCGGACAGAAGCCCGAAGATTTCATCGCAGAGATCAAAAAGGTGATAAACGATCCGGGCATAGAGATCGAAACCATTCTTGCATTCAGCGCGACCGAATCGCCCGTCGATACGGACCTCTATCAAGCCATAACGAGCGTTATAAAGGGCGAAGACCCTTCGGCGAGGTTCGTGCCTACGGTGCTGGCGGGATTTACCGACAGCCATTTCTTCCGCGAGATGGGAATAACCTCTTACGGCTTTTCGCCTTTTCTGATCCCCGCAGAGGATTTTTCCGGCGTCCATGGAAACGACGAACGCATACCTGTCGAAAGCCTGCGCGAAGGCACGAAGCTGCTCTATCGCATAGTCCACAGGCTCTGCGCCGCGCAATCGGCACCGGCGGCTCAATAAGACTCAGAAGTCCTGAGCGAAGATATAGTCCCTGACGACAGCCATCCGAGTTACCCTTAGATTGTGAATCAAGGGAGATAACGATGAAGACATTGATGCTCTTGCGCCATGCAAAATCAAGTTGGGACGATCCTTCGCTGAGAGATTTCGAGCGCCCGCTCGCGCCGCGCGGCGGTAAGGCCGCCCCCCGCATGGGAAAGGCGCTCGCAGAGAGCGGTCCCCTGCCCGACCTTGTAATAAGCTCGCCCGCGACCCGCGCCAGACAGACGGCCGAACTCTTCATCGGTTCGGCAGGCATCTCTCTCAGCCCGCAGTTCGACGACCGTATCTACGCCGCTTCGTCAGCCGAATTGATGAAAGTGGTCAGGGCCATACCTGATGCGAGCGATTGCGCTTTGCTCATCGGGCACAATCCCGGCTTCGAAGACCTCGTGGCGCGGCTGACCGGTTCGTTCGAGCGTATGCCTACGGCGGCTCTCGCCTGCATAGAATTTCCGGTCGACCGATGGGAGGACATAGAAGACGGCGAAGGAAAACTTAACTGGCTGCTGACGCCCAAAGACCTCAAGAAGTAGCGCTACCGTGAGCGTTATGCGAAGCGCCCACGCCTTATTATCTGATCGAGCGAGGTGAGATATGAACGACTCCGTATTGCGTGAGCAACTGGTCACGTTGTTGGAAAAAGGGGAAGCGCACACGAGCGCAAGGCGTGCATTATCAGGCATCGATCCCGAATTGCGATCTGTTCGCCCCGCCGAGGGGGTGCATTCTATATGGGAAGAGCTTGAGCACATGCGAATGGCGCAGGAAGACATTCTGCGTTACACGCTCGACGCCGGATGGAAATCGCCCCCCTGGCCCGAAGGCTACTGGCCCGGCCCTACCTCGAACGTGACCGAAGAGATGTGGGCGAATTCAGTGGCAGGTTTTTTCTCGGACCTCGAAGAGGTTATCGAGTTGGCGCGAAACCCTCGTATAGATTTGACGGCCAGAATCCCGCACGGAGGCGACCACACATATTTGCGAGAGATACTGCTCGTGGCCGACCACAACGCATATCACCTGGGCCAGATAGTGCAGACGCGCAAGGCGCTCGGAGATTGGAACGGTTGAGGGATGGTGTGGCTCGACTTGAAACAAGCAGGGCTGAAATCCTGGTCGAAGGTTATTATGGATTACATGGTTATTATCGAAAAAGGGCCGCATAGTTATGGAGCTTATGTGCCCGATCTGCCCGGTTGTGTAGCTGCGGCAGAAACAAAAGAGGAAGTCCTGGAATTGATTCGAGAAGCTATCGAACTGCATATCGAGGCGATGAAAGAAGAAGGACTTGAAGTACCCAAACCTTCTACGACAAGCGAGTATGTGCATGTATAAGGATGGCAATCGCTTGAAAAGCCTCTAAAATCTTCTTCCACATTATTATGCCTGCATCTCAGCCAGTAGTTCACGAGTCCGTTTCTTTTCGTAGTCGATCTCTTCTTGAATTTGCTTCATGCGTTTCCTCGATTCAGCGATGCTCTCCATTGCGATTTCGTATGCTTCTGCGAACAATTCAGGCTCTTCCAAGATTTGTTCTATCTCCGATTCTTGCAAACCAAAGTGCCGCATGAGTAAAAATCGCAGAGCCTTTTTTTCCTGGACCCACACCGATTCAACCTCAGACTTATTTTCTTCATCAGGCATTCCGATTGATTCTTCGCTCATAATATACCTCCGTGATGCTTCCTTTTCTCTCTCTTACCTTGCCAGACATCGCGCAGACCTGGCGAGCCAGGTGAAATTTATGATGGCTTTCGTTCGATCTTGGTGATGCGATCTTCAAGCAGGCGATTCTCTGTACGGACATCCATGACATCTTGTGTGAGAATCTCGACCTTCTTGGTGAGCTTGCGGAACTCGTCTCGCATCTCGGTCTGCAACCCGTCAATGCGTGCCATAAACCTTTCATCCATCTCTTTCAATTGATCCTGTACCGCTTCCCACATAGGCCGAGTATCCTGCAATCGCTTGTCAACCTTTTCATCGAGTGAAACGAAACTTTCATTTAGCGAGTTGAAGTTTTCATTCAGCGAGTTGAATAATGTGAAAAGCCGCTGCATATCCTGCTGCAAGGCATATATGGCATTCATCATCTCATCCGGCCGCCCGGAGGAATCGTCTGCATCTTCAGGCAGCTTTTGCGTCGGATCGTCGTTGCTCATTTATGCTTCTCCCGCACTCTCGAAATCCTTCACCACTTACAATTGCACTATAAGGCTAAAAGCCGCTGAAAACAATGCCCGACGCTAAAGGCATTGACCGCGCGGGAGTGCGCGCTATAGGATTTTTCGGCAGAGTTCGACAAGGAGAATTTTCTTTATGGCGAAACATTTCAAACGCATCGAAACCGCTCTCATTCACGAGGGCGAGCCTGAGCCGCGAATCAACGGCGCAGTCAGCATGCCCATATTTCAATCCTCGACCTTCGAATACACGGGCGAGTCGAGCTATCACGAAGTCAGATACCTCCGCCTCAACAATTCGCCCAATCACATCGTGCTTCACAAAAAACTCGCGGCGCTCGAAGGGGCCGAAAGCGCGCTCGTGACCGCGAGCGGCATGGCGGCCATCACCACGACGCTCTTGACCTTGCTCGCGTCGGGCGATCATCTGCTTGCGCAAAACTGCCTCTACGGAGGCACGCACGATTTCCTGACGAAAGACTTCGCTTCGTTCGGCATCGCTTACGATTTCATAGACGCCTACGACCCTGCGTCCTGGGAGAGCAAGTTGCAGCCCAATACGCGCGCCCTATATGTCGAGACCATGACGAATCCTCTGCTCGAAGTCGCAGACCTCAAGGCGGTCGTGGAATTCGCCGAAAAGCACGACCTCGTTACGATGATAGACAACACCTTCGCAAGCCCCATAAACTTTCGCCCCGCCGAATGGGGATTCGACATCTCCATGCACAGTTGCACCAAGTACCTCAACGGCCACACGGACATTGTCGCGGGAGCCGTCATAGGCCGCGCTGATCTCATAGAAAAGATCAAACACAAGCTCGACCACTTAGGCGGCACGCTCGACCCGCACGCGGCCTTTCTGCTCCATCGAGGCATGAAGACCCTTGCTCTGCGAGTGAGGTATCAAAACGAGAGCGCGCTCCGCATAGCCCAGTTCTTGGAGCGTCACCCGGCGGTCTCGCGTGTGAACTATCCGGGGCTTGAAAGCCATCCGGCCCACACCCGCGCGCGCGAGTTGTTCGACGGCTTCAGCGGGATGTTGAGCTTCGAATTGAAAGGCGGAGCCGATGCATCGCAGAACCTTATTCGAAACGTCCGGCTGCCCATCGTCGCCCCGAGCCTGGGCGGAGTCGAAACGCTCATCACGAGGCCATCGACCACTTCGCACGCGGGCCTGTCGGCAGAAGACCGCGAGCGACTCGGAATTTCAGACGGACTGATAAGGCTGTCGGTCGGCATAGAAGCGACCGAAGACATAATAGAAGACTTCGAGCAGGCGCTCGACGCCCTGTAAGGCGCGGCGATCCTCTAAAGGCGAGGCCGCCAGTCGAATGAGAATTTACCATCAAAGCCTGTCGGTTTTCATACAGATCGCGCGGCGGCTTTGTTTTGGAGTGCTGCGACGAGTCGCAGCTTTCTCAAGCGGTGACTTGTCACCGCGATGCATCCATAAAAGACATACTGGCCGCGACAAAGGGTATTACTCTGTCGTCGCAGCCTAAAAAGCGGTGACAAGTCACCGCACTCCAAATGCTGCCGCCTATCTCAACCATCCGGTCTATCACAAACTGTTATTGACCTGACGGCCCGCTTAACGGAATCTTCGATAATCAATCGCGTACTTCTTCACCTTGTAGCCCATTATTCGCTCGGTCGTGTCAAGCAATTTGGCCGCGCGCGCGAGGTTGCCGCGCGTCGTCTTGAGCGCATCGAGAATCAAATCCTTCTCATAAGATTCGACCGCTGTGACAAGCGATAAACGGGTTATCGTTCCACTCTCGGCTGCGGTCTGCAAGGTCGGCGGCAGGTGGTGGCCGTGTATTACCTGGCCTTCGCATACGAGCGCCGCACGCTCTATGCAGTTTTCAAGCTCGCGCACGTTGCCCGGCCAGTGATATGAGGTCAGCATATCTATCGCGGGCGTCGATATGCGCTTGATGTTCTTTCCATGTTCGAGACCGTACTTCTCCAAAAAATGATCCGCAAGCAACATTAAATCAGGCTTGCGCTCGCGCAATGGCGGCACGAATATCGTGAAGACATTGAGACGATAATAGAGGTCTTCGCGGAACGCGCCCTCGGCTATCTCTTTTTCAAGGTCTTTATTTGTGGCCGCAATCAGCCGCACGTTCACCTTTATGGATTCGAGTCCGCCGAGGCGCTCGAACTCGCGCTCTTGCAAAACCCTCAGCAGCTTCACCTGAGTCGAGAGGTTGAGGTCGCCTATCTCATCGAGGAAGAGCGTCCCTCCCTCGGCCATTTCGAAGCGGCCCTTCTTGCGAGCCTGAGCGCCCGTGAACGCCCCCTTCTCGTAGCCGAATAATTCCGACTCGATAAGAGTGTCGGGCAGAGCTGCGCAACTCACCTTTATGAAAGGCTTCTTCGCCCTCGGCGAGTTGTAGTGAATCGCGTGGGCTAT
>JAKEHD010000479.1 GCA_022615215.1 Blastocatellia bacterium | reverse complement strand
GGTGAATCCATTGGAAGCAGGGGAGCAAGGGTGCAGGGGAGCTGGGGAGCTGGGGTGCTGGGGAGCTGGGGAGCAGGGGTGCAGGGGTGAAAACATGCGGGAGAGCAAGGGTGGTCGGGACGCCGACAGCGGTTCCGTGCAGGGGTGATTAGATGATTGGGAGCAACCGAGCAGGTGAATAGGATTAGCTCCCCTGCACCCCTGCTCCCCTGCTCCCCCGCTCCTCTGCTCATTCGCTCCCCCGCTCCTCTGCTTATTCTCTCCTCTGCTCAGTTACCTTCTCTCGTAATATCTCATCACGAGACCGTCGCGGCCTATGGCATATCCCCTGTTCTTGTGAAAGGAGACTGAAAAGAGGTCGCCGGCCGTGTTGCTTTCCTGCTCGACCCAGTTGCGGCCCCCATCATAAGTCCTTATGATGCGCCCCCCGTATCCCACAACCCAACCCGTCTTCTTATCGATGAAGCTCATGCCAAACAGTGGCTCCTTCACGCGAAGCTGAACGCGCTCCCAGGTGGACCCGCCGTTTTGACTGAGTAGCAGCGCCCCGTTGTCGCCCGTTATAAGCCCTGTCCGGTCGTCGACGAAGTAGACGCGGTTCAGATCATCCGTGGTTCCCGATTGCTGCGGATACCAGTTCCTGCCGCCGTCGCGCGTGTGCAGTATGATTCCGCTCGTTCCTACGGCCCAGCCTCGCTTGCCTCGAAAGCTCAGATGAAAGAGCTGCTCATCGGTCCCGCTTCGCTGCTCGCGCCACGAATACCCGCCATCGGTCGAAGCGAGTATCAACCCTTCATCCCCTACGATGTAGCCTTTCTCTTTATCGACGAACTGCACTGAGTAGAGGTCGAGACCGCCTTGCCCTTGCTGGCCGCTTCCCGCTCTATAGGGAGAGTAGAGTCTTTTGACGAAGCTGAGGCCGCCATCCGTGCTTATCAATATGGCGCTCGCATCGCCTACGATCCAGACGTTATTCTTCAGAACGAACACGTCGTTGAGTCCTTCATTGACGCCGAGGTCCGTCTCCTGGAAGGTGCGGCCGTCGTCGTAAGACCTCGTTATAAGCCCTTCAGCGCCGACCACCCACAGGTCGTCTCCGTCGTAGAATACGGCGTTGACGTTGGCGGGATTGCCTCGCTGTTTTATCACCTGCGCCTGCGACCATCCCTGCTGGGCCAGCGCAGACGCGCCAAACAATGTCAAAACGATTGCAAGAGATAAAGTGAGTTTTCGGTTATAAGACATTCGACCCTCCGGGCAGGCCCGCGACGGCAGCTATCAGCTATCAGCTATCAGCTTTTAGACTATAAACTGATGGCTGACGGCTGAAGACCGATGGCTGACGGCTGATAGCTGACTACTGACTAGCGCCTCTCAATTTGTACCTCTGAATTTTTCCGGTCGAGGTGCGAGGCAACTCTTTCAGGAATTCTATCTGCGAAGGCACCTTGTAAGGCGGAAGCCGCGAGCCTGCCAGTTCTCGCAAATCTTCTTTCATTGCCTCGTCCCCTACACCTGTTCGGATGACCACGTAAGCCTTCACGGTTGCCAGCCCGTCTTCATCGCGCGATGACACGACCGCTGCCTCGACCACAGATTCGTGAGCGAGCAAGGCCGCTTCAACCTCTATAGGGGACACCCACATTCCGCGCACCTTGAAGCAATCGTCCGAACGGCCTATGTGATAATAAAACCCCTCCGCGTCTCGACGATAGAGATCGCCCGTCCGCACCCATCCGTCGATTATAGTCTCAGCGGTCAACTCAGAACGATTCCAGTAGCCCGAAGTCGCGCTGCCGCCCCTTATCCATAAATTGCCCGTCCCTTCGCCTTCGACCTCGTTTCCATCATCGTCACATAGACGCGCCGCGTAGCCTCCGACCGCTTCGCCGCTCGACGAGAGCCTCGCTCTTCCTTCACGGTTCGATATGAATATGTGAAGCATCTCGGTCGAGCCTATGCCGTCGAGCGCCGTGAGGCCGAACGTCCGCTCCCAATCTGCGAATATGCTCGGAGGCAATGCCTCGCCCGCCGATATGCATAACCTGAGCGACGAGGTATCGACCCGCCTGCCACTTTCGTGCAGATCGAGCAGCGAGCGATAAACAGCCGGGACTGCGAAGAAGACCGTAGGCGATTGCTCTTCGAGCAGCGAAGCCAATCGCTCAGGCGTGGGGCGCTCGGCGTCGAGTAAAACGGCCGCGCCCGCCGCAAGAGGAAAAGAGAGGCTGTTGCCAAGCCCGTAAGCGAAGAACAGACGCGACGCCGAATAGGTGCGGTCTTCTTCGCTCAATCGCAGAACTTCGCCGGAGTATGTTTCCACAGTGTAAGGAATGGAGCCGTGCAGGTGCAGCGCCCCCTTGGGCATGCCCGTGCTGCCCGATGTGTACAGGAGAAAGGCTGGCGTCTCGCGGGTCGTCGCGGGAAGCGGAGGGCGTTCGGCCAGATCGTCTTTAGGCTCAAGGTACGGGCGCTCGGCCGTTGTTACGACCACGAGCGAACAGGTCTCTTTGAACGGAGAGCCGCTCAAGGAGACCTTCCATTCGAGTTCTTCCTCGGCTATCACAAGGCGCGCGCCCGAATCCCTGATGATGAACATCACCTCTTCAGGAGAGATGAAAGTGTTGATCGGAACCGCGATCGCGCCGACCGAGACCGCAGCCAGAAAACAGGCCACGAACTCAGGCGAATCGTACAAGAGCAAGGCGACGCGGTCGCCTTCACCGACTCCGTTCGCCGTTATCTGCTCGGTCCAGTAGTCGACCTCCGTGCGCAACTCATCGTAAGTTATACGACTGCCGCGAAACTCTATGGCGGTGCGGCGTCCAACCTCTGCGAGCCGCTCGTCTCCGAGGAAATAATCGTACAGGTTGAAGTATTGAGGAATCAGTGTCATCAAGGCGCGATTATATGACAACGCGCTCTCTCGATCAAAGCGGCAGCGCGGGCTTACAAGCAGAGTCCATCGCGGCGAAAGATGGTCTGTGTGTTTCTGTGTGTTTCTGTGGCAGGAAATTTTTCTCTCTATACGGTCGTCATCTCTGGCCGAAACAGGCAATGCTGCGACCCGGAACAACCCCTTCACTAGCGCGAAGGGCGTGATAAATCATCCCCTTTGCTCCGGGCCGCAGCGACTCTGTGTTTTCAATAGACCGGATGCCGCCGGACGGCGATCTCCTACTGCTGAGGCCGGGGCGTTGCCGGAACTTTCGGCATCTCTTCCCTGTTGAAACGCGGCAGCAACTCATCGCGCATCGCCAGATGATAGACCGCCGCAGCTATGGCGATGGCCGACTTCTTTGCGTCGTCCTCGATTATGCGCTCGTAAGTGTCGAGGTTCGTATGCCAAGTGTAAGTGCCATACTCGATGGGATCCTGCCCCATGCCTATCCCAGGCAACCCCGCCTGATTGAATGACGTGTGGTCTGATCCTCCGGTCCTGCGACTCGTCGTGGCTATAGCGCCTACTACGCCCACGTCTTCGAAGGGAGCGAGCGCCTCGCGAAGTATCGTAGCCGCCGGCGGCGGCCCGAATATCGAAGCGCCCCGCGCGCGCCCCGTCCCCGAATCTATGTTGAAGTACCCGCCGAATTTGAAGTACTCGGGTTTTGGTTCCTCGAACGATCCGAAATGCTCTTTCACATAAGCCCGCGAGCCGAGCAGCCCTTGCTCCTCGCCGCTCCATAAGGCGACACGTATAGTGCGCCGGGGCCTTACGCCTATGGCCTTGAGTATTCGGGCGGCTTCCATCATGACGGCGCAACCGATGGCGTTGTCTGTCGCCCCCGTCGCCGAGTGCCAGGAATCCATGTGCCCACCAAGCATTATGACTTCGTCTTTTTTATCCGTGCCCGGAATCTCGGCTATCGTGTTATAAGCCGTGCGCCCTTCGGGATGAATACTGTTGACGATGCTGAACTCAAGCTCGACCTTCAAGCCGTCTTCGAGCAAGCGCAAGATGCGGCCGTAGTCCTCGTTGCGCATCACTACGGTGGGGACGACTTTGGCAGGATCATAAGACCGATTGCTGAAAGCGCGTATCTGGCCGTGATCGCGCCCCGCATCGTTTATGCGCACAGATGCGCCATTCGCAAGCAGGAAGGCATCTATCATCTCATTCATCTTCGCGGGCGAAAGGGGCGGCGGCCCTTCCCTGTTCCCTTGCTGCGGAGGGCCTCGCCTGCCGAAGCGTCCGGCATCAGGGTTGTTGGGATCATATCGCCTTTTGGCAATCTCATCGTCAAGCCTGAGGGCGGGCGGGCGCTCTATCACCCTGACGACGGTGTGTTTCCCCACAAGGACCATCTTGCCTTTGACTTTATCTTTTATGCCGCTGAGATACGCATTGAAAGCTTCTTCTGTGGGCCTTTCGGGCAGGACTATATGATATGCCTGAGCGGTCACTGCCCCTTTGGTCGAGGGGGTCCAGGCGAGAACCTCGCAGACGAGCGAATCTTTCACGGGCGAGATTATGTGCGCCGTCAGGCGTTCGTTGGTCCATCCGGGATGGCCGAAGTTCCAGGGTTCGAGACGGCCGTTCTCCAATCCCCACTCGTGCATCTGTTTGATGGCCCATTCGCCCGCCGCTTTCAAGCTGGGCGAGCCGGTCAGCCGAGGCCCGTAAACGTCCGTAAAGAAGTGCATGGTGCGCATGATCTGAGAATTGTCCATCCCCTCCTTACGAATCTTCGCATTGATATCGGCGTTCACGCGCTCTTGCGCGAGGACCGTGAGAGGGACCATCAAGAAGGCGCACACCATAAACAAGGAAGATTTCCTTATATCTAACGCAAGCATTTTTCGCATAGCAAATCTCCAATCGCAAATAGGAACTCTAAAGCAGCGTCCTCCACTGGATCATTACTCAAACCGCGACCGCCTTCGCCTGAGCCGGAGCGTTCGCGCCCGGCGTTTTGTTTTATGGATTGAAGCTTTCGCGATTCTTCGGATCAAGAACGCCTGGGGATTATACGTCGTGCTATGTATTCGGGTAAACCTGAGCGCGTAAACTTTACGTTCGGCCGGGAAGCGATTCATTGTCGCCGATATTTCGAATCTCTATGACAGAGCCAGGTAGTAAGCGAGCAATAAACCGCCCCGCAGCAAATTGCGAAGCATAAAGCGGACGCCGCTCATCTGTGGGGCGAGGCATACTTCGCCAATCACTAGCCCACACTCGTCAGACGTGCGTTCACTCGGGCGCTCGAAGTACGCAAGCGCATAGAACACCCCGGCGTCGCTGAGACCGAGAAATGGCTCGCCCGCACAGGCTGATAATTTCTTTGCATTAGAATTACCACGAATTACGTCTTAAATTGTGTGACTACCCGAATCGCGCGACGCTTCAGCGTCGGAGCCTGCGGTCAAAATTCAAGGCTGCACGGCCGGTTCGGTGATCTTTCAACCTGAAAAACCGGGAGGGTCCGTATGAAAAGAGAGGAGCTTGAACAACGCAAGAAAGAAAACATCGAGCGGGCGAAGAGGGTCTTGCAAGGAGCCGATCTCCCGCTTGCTGATCTAAAGGATCTGGCGAAGAAACTCAAAGACGACAGGTCTTTCGGGTATGCGTGGAGAATCCTCGCGCGGGCACGCCGCAAACCCGAAGCAGAGGTAGACAGGGCGCTGGCGCTCGAACTTGCGCAGCAGCAGGCCCTGTGTACTTATAAGGATCCCGACCTTCCGACCGACCAAAAACTCGATCGCGCCTTCGAGATACTCTACAAGGCTGATGATCTGAAGACCACGACCGATCAGGAGACGCTCGGTCTGGCCGGGGCGATTCAGAAACGCCGATGGGAGATGGACGGCCAGAAACAGCACATGGAGCGCGCCCTGTCGTTCTACCGCCGGGGCTATCAACAGGGGGTGAGAAAAGATTACGGTTACACGGCCATCAACACGGCCTTCGTGCTCGACCTGCTCGCTGATCAGGAGGAAGCCGAAGCGGCCGAAGCCTACACCCTGTCTGAAACATCCCAGATGCGGCGCGATGAAGCCCAGCGAATACGGGAAGAGATCGCCGACACATTAGAGGCAATGTACAAAGAAGAGGATCCCTGTGGAAATGAATGGTGGTTCCTTGTCACGGTGGCCGAAGCATACTTCGGGATGCATCGCTACGACAAGGCGCGCAACTGGCTGCAGAAGGCTCGCGCGCTCGAAGACGTGCCCGATTGGGAGCGGGAATCGACTGCGCGGCAATTGGCTCGACTCGCGCAGTTGCGGGCGCACGCGGGTAACGGCGACGAGGCAGAGGCTGCGCGGCAGGCGCTGACGGAGTTCCTCGGCGATAATGTCGCCGCGATGCGGAGCGTCTTTACGGGCAAGGTCGGTTTGGCCCTGTCAGGCGGCGGCTTTCGCGCCTCGCTCTATCACATAGGCGTCCTGGCGAAACTGGCCGAGCTTGACGTTCTGCGCCACGTCGAAGTGCTCTCGTGCGTTTCGGGCGGCTCTATCACAGGCGCGCACTATTACCTCGAAGTGCGCAAGCTGTTTCAGGAAAAGGAAGACGGCAGGATAACCCGCGATGATTACATCGAAATCGTCAAACGAATCGAGCGCGACTTTCTCGAAGGGGTGCAGACTAATGTTCGAACGCGGGTCATCGCCGGGTGGTGGACGAACGTAAAGATGATCTTCAAGTCGAACTACTCGCGGACGATGCGCGTGGGCGAACTTTACGAGAAGCAGATATACTCGCGCATCGAAGACCGTCATGAGGAGGAGAAGTATGAGCCGCGCTGGCTGAATGACCTGAAGGTACAGCCGAAGGGCGAAGCTCAAGGGTTCTCGCCCAAGTACGACAACTGGCGACGCGCAGCCAAAGTGCCGATTCTCGTGCTAAACGCGACATCGCTCAACACGGGCCACAACTGGCAATTCACGGCCACATGGATGGGCGAGCCTCCGTCGGCCATCGACACGGATGTGGACGGCAACTATCGCCTGCGGCGCATGTACTACACCGAAGCGCCCAACGGGTACAAACGTTATAGGCTGGGTTACGCCGTCGCCGCGTCGTCGTGCGTGCCGGGCCTGTTCGAGCCGCTTGCCTTGCCCGATCTCTATGAGCATTCCGATACCGGGGAGAGAATCACTGTGCGCCTCGTAGACGGGGGAGTGCATGACAATCAGGGCACGGCAAGCCTGCTCGAACAAGGTTGCACGGTTCTTCTCGTAAGCGACGCCAGCGGACAGATGAATTCTGATGATGATCCCAGGCGGGGAATGCTTGGAGTGCTGAAGCGTTCAGACTCAATCCTCCAGGCGCGCGTGAGGCAGGCTCAATACAGGGAACTCGAAGCAAGGCGACGCGCATCGCTGCTGCGAGGTCTCATGTTCATTCATCTCAAGATGGACCTGGATGTAGCCCCGATAGACTGGATAGACTGCCCTGAGCCGTTCCTCGGTTCGGAAGATGCGCGTCCGGCCGAACTGCGCGGTCCGTTGACCCGGTATGGCATCAACAAGAAGATTCAACAACGGCTCGCCGCCGTGCGCACCGATCTGGATTCGTTTTGCGACGCGGAGGCTTACGCTCTCATGGTCAGCGGATACCAAATGACCGAGTACAGCTTTCCCAAGCGAATCCCTGGTTTGGAGTTGTCAACCGCAGCGAGGGTCGAATGGCGGTTCCTCGCGGCCCAAAAGCCCATACAGACCCCTACCCCGGACGGCAAGTTGACCAGGCTACTCGAAGTCGCCGCGAGCCTTGTATTCAGGATATGGAAGCTTTCGACTCCTTTGAAAAGAGGTGCGACCGCAGTTGGCGGCTTGTTAGCGATTGGAGCGATTTTCTGGATACTGTCGCGCTGGTGGGGAACCACCTGGCTCACATTCGTGATAGCTTCGGCAGTGATCGTAATGTTGCTTGTCGGGGCACCCCTGATGCGCCGGCTGGTGCGGGCAATCACCCGTCAGAAGACAGCAGCGGAGGTCGCTCTCGGGCTGGGATTCGCGGTAATCGGGTTCGCGGTCGCGCGGCTGCATCTGCACGTGTTCGACAAGTTGTATCTGCGATGGGGCCGAGCCAGCAAGCTGCTTAAATAGATCGGCCATTATGGCTTGCGCTACCGGGTCGCAGGGCTGTTGCGAAGTATACTGCGCGCGGGGCAAAATGAAAATTTTTCCAGAGAGGAACGCTTATGTGGAGTGCGCCGCCCTTTTTCTTTCTTCAGAGATTTCTTTCTTCTT
>JAKEHD010000478.1 GCA_022615215.1 Blastocatellia bacterium | reverse complement strand
GAGGCTGGTCGAGTAAGCGGCCACAGCCGTCAGCATAATCATCATGTGACGCGCCCCCGCGCCGAGCGCCGGGCTGTCCTGCTCGATTGCGGCGTAATCGATCGCTCCGGCAATGGCAGCGATGATGGCGGTAACGAGACCGAGAGCGATGTTCCAGAAAGAGATCGCCCACCACAGTGCTTCGCCGCGCCAGATGCCTGCCGCATCCCAGAGGAGCGAGGTGCCAAGCAACGCAAGGGGGAAGTCGCTAATCATCGCATGCACGGGATGTCCGAGCACACGCAGTCCTTTTTTCATAGGTCGATGCTTACGAACTCATGGCGAAGATGCCCAGGAGCAAAAACACGAATGCAACGACGGCGACCAGACCGTGTACCACCACAAGCGGCACAGATAAAGCCTGCTTGCGCAGGTGGGACGCAAACAACGCGAACCCTCCGAGCGCCGCCGCAACGAATCCTCCGAGAGCTATCTTCGCTTGCACGGGAGCGTCCGACCCCGTGACGGCCAGGATGAGCGCCACAAGCCCCGCTGCTCCCACGAGGCCATGCACGATGGCTAATCCCATTGGCGGCAACTCTTTGCCCTTGAAACGCATGATGGCCAGCGTCAGCCCGCCAAGGGCCGAAACCCCGAATAGTATCGCTGCTAAAGTCATAGATTCTCCTCCTTGAAATCAGATTGAGCGCCCCGGTTATCCGGGCACACCTCTATCCCGGCTTGCAGGTGATTACCCGCAAGCATCAACGGTCAAATTATTTCCGGTCGAAAATCCGCCGCGCCTGTGCCCTAATGCTCACTTCCCCTGGTCGCCGCGTTTCTTTTCAGTTCACCTGCGGAGCGCGGGTGAGCGCCGGTGAAGGCGCTGTCGCGAATCAGGCGTTCGAGGTCAGGGTCAGCGGCGCAGTGCTGATCCAACTGTTGCCACACACCTTGCTCGCACCATCGGGCAAACCGTTTGTATATGCTGTTCCAGTTGCCGTAAGAGGCCGGAAGCAATCGCCACTGCGCTCCGCTTTGCGCCCTCCACAACACGGCCTGGAGGAACTTCCGACAATCGGCTTCCTCTCCTACATACACGTTCGGGCAAGAGCGTAAGAAAGGCAGTATTTTCCGCCATTGTTCGTCCGTGAGCGTCACTTTCTGCATCCTGATAACTCACTTCATAGCGTCGACAAAACCTAAACCTTGCTATTAGCGCCGATCGGCACTACTATATATCGCGTGGCTTATTATCCAACGCCCTATTAGGGTACTCCCTAATAGGAAAAAAGTAAAGAGGTTTTTTATGAGCGATCAAAACGGAAGATACCGATTGGAATTTGCCTGCGAGTGCGTATCGGTATGCAGCGGGTACAGCGACCCGTGGGCGGGCATTGCGCAGAAAAAATTATTGCCGGCCGGCACGAAAGAAGAGATATTGAAGATCGTCGCACAGGAGCCGAGGACGGTCGCGCAGATTGCAAAGGCTATGGACCTGTCACAGCCGAGCATACACACGCACGTTCGAGAGATGATTGAAAGCGAGCTTCTGCGCGAGTCATCGGAGATGGAGAAACAGTATCCGTCCGAGCGGTATTACGAGCCGAACTTTCCGGTCGTCAAGGCGGATGAGGTTGCAGAGTTCGAGGCGATATGCCGCGAGGCTTCCGAACTTGTGGCAGGTCTCTTTGAGAAGAACAGCAAGCGATTGGAGAAGGCTTTCGACAAAACATCGCTGGCCGAGCGGGGCTGGACATTCGAAGACCTGGGACAATTCCTGTTCGCCCGCATACAGCGCGGCGCGCGTCATCTCCTCGAAGAGCGCGGCGTTTTCCCCTCGCGCCAGAAACACAAAAACGGCGTGGATTGGGTCTTCTGGGCTGAGGAGAAGAATGGTAAGTAGAAACCGGGCTGCGTATCAGAGCCGCCCGATAATTCGCTTGCGGCGCGCCGGTCGAACCGTCGGGCAACTTCCTGGCTGTGTTTCATCCATCCTTGAAAACAGAGGTGCGATCATTCGTTATGGTATGCGGGCCTATACGGTAGTTACTATTGCTTTGGCCAACTCTTCTTTCGAGCCGCCTGCCGCTAGCGCGGCGCGTATCAATAAATCGAATGATACCGAAGGGTCACCCGCCTCGATTTTAGCAACACGCGATTGGCTTGAGCCTATACGTTCGGCTAACGCTATCTGTGACAGGTGATGTTTTTGTCTCAGTGCTTTGACCTTGCCTGCAAGCGCAATCTTCATTTCAACTATTGCGGTTTCTTCTTTTGTCATCTCTAAAAATTCCTCAGCCGAGCCAACGCGCCATCCTGCGGCTTCCAGTTGTTTCTTTCTTTTTTTGTCCATAAAATCACCTCCCGATTTCAAACCGCCTCATCATAAAGTTTGAATCGACGCTTACAGTTTTCAATCACAGTATTCGGCGTGGTTTTCGTCTTTTTAGCGAAGACATCAGCTATCACTATAGCGTCATCATCTATTCGATAAATAATTCGCCAGGTTTTATCCGCGTCAATAATCCTCAATTCATGGCAACGCGCTCCGATTGAAGGCATAGGTCTCGATTGAGGCAGGCTCAATTTGTCACCACGTTGCAGCAATCTCAAATAATACCCTGCCTCTATCCGCTTATCCTTGCTGAGTGGCGGGGTCTTCACCTCGCCATACAACCAAATAAGAGGCTTGTCCTTCGGTGACACATCCGCATTTTAGTATGTCACATCTGACATAGCAAGAAGATAAATGTGTCATATAGAATTCGACAAATTCCACCCGACGACACTTTAGTCATGTTGCGGACTCCGGTTTCTATATGTTGAGCGCTAAATCGATGAAGAACTGAACATGTAGCAGCCATTTAACCAACACGACGAAGCGTCACCAACTTGTTTCCATATCACTTCCCGGATTTGGCCGCCGCAGCCGGTTTGGTTTCAGCCGTATCGGGCCGCTCGATGCCGAGGTGCGAGTCGAACCATTCGAGTTGCCGACGCACGAGGTCGATCTGATGATTCGGCTCGCCTATGCCGTGCCCCTCGCGCGGATAGCGAAGGAAGACGACCTCTATGCCCCGCCTCCTGAGCGCGCGGTAATACTCTTCGGCCTGAGCTATGGGAACGCGGCGGTCCTCCTCTCCGTGAGTTATCATAATCGGCGTCTTCACCCGGTCGACGTAGGTCATGGGCGAATACTTGCGATAAGTTTCCGTAGAGGTCCAGGGCTGGCCTGTGAAGCCGTACTCCATCAACGCAGGAATATCGCTCTGGCCGTGAAAGCTGTACCAGTCGCTTATCCCCGCATGCCCGATGGCGGCCTTGAAGCGGTCGGTCTGTGTTACGGTCCAGAAGGTCATAAAGCCGCCATAGCTTCCGCCCATCACCACAAGCTTTTCAGGGTCGGCTATCCTGCGGGCTATCACAGCGTCCACTCCGGCTAAGATGTCCTGAAAGTCTTTGCCGCCCCAGTCGCCCACATTGGCGACGGTGAATTTATGGCCATAGCCGGTCGAGCCGCGCGGGTTGGGCTTGAGCACGGCGTAGCCTCTGGCCGCGAATATGTGGGCGCGGCCGTCGAAGCTGTCGCTGAATCTGCCGTAAGGGCCGCCGTGAATTTGCAGGATCAGAGGATAACGCTTGCCCTCTACGTAACCTATAGGCTTATAGAGCAGGCCCTCTACGTCGAAATTATCCGGCCCTTTCCATTTGATCACTTCGGCCTCCGACATGGCGAATTCTTTCAGTTGCGGATTGGCAGAGGTGATCCGGCGTTCCTGGCCTCCGCCGAGCGGCGCGATAAATATATCGCCGGGAGCGAGGCTGCTTGTGAGCGTGAAAGCCATCTTCATCCCATCGCCGGAAAGCTCGAACTGTCCGTAGTTGCGATTGCCGCGCGTGACCTGGGCTATCGGCCCGCCGCTCGCAGGCACGCTGAAGATGTGGCTGTATACGCCTGTGCCGCCGCTGAAGTAGATCATCTTTCCATCGGGCGACCAGGTGAGACCCGCCCCGGCGGAGTCGTGATGGTCCTTCGTAAGGTTTCGCGGCGTGCCGCCTTCGGCCGCTATCAGCATAATGTCGTTTTTTGCGGCCCAGGATAAGGGGTCGTTGCCGGCGGTATAAGCTATATGCTTGCCGTCGGGCGACCATTGCGGGTTGCTGTCGGGGGCGGGGTTTGCGGTCATCCGACGCGGCGTGCCGCCTTCTGATGAAATCACGTAGATGTCCGTGTTTCGATTCTCGGAGATGTCCGTGTAGCTGCTCTCCTGCGAGCCGTTGCTCGACATCACGTAAGCTATCTGCGTGCCGTCGGGCGACCATTGCGGCGAGGATACACCGAATGCGCCTTCGGTCAATCGCTTCTTCTCTTTGGTATCGATTGCGATCTTCCACAGGTGCGAGTAAAGGAACTCCCCGTCGACGACTATTGTGTCGAATTTGTCCTTCTTCTTTTTCTCGCGCTCGGCTTTGTCCTTGGGCGTGTCGCGGGTGACGAAGGCTATATGCTTGCCGTCGGGCGACCAGCGGAAAGACGAGACGCCGTTCTCTTCGGAGGTGAGTTTTTCAGCCTCGCCGCCCCGTGTGTTGATTATCCAGATTTGATTTCCTTTATCGCGGTTCGCAGTGAAGGCTATGTGCATTCCATCGGGCGACCATTGAGGCGAGGATTCGCCCTTCTCGCCGTTGGTCAATTTTATGGGGCTGCCGCCGGAGGCCGTGACCATATAGATGTGCGATACGCGCCGGTTCTCTTTCCGGTCCCACTCCGACATTGTGTAAGCAACCCATTCGCCGTCGGGAGAAAATTGGAGAGAGCCTATGCCTTTGACAGAGAGAACATCTTCCATGTTCATAGGCTTGTCGCCGGCTGCACTGAGCGCCAGAGGCACAAACATTAGAACGAACAGCAAAGAGATGACAGTCTTTTTCATGGTAATCTCCGGATTCTCGAATTTTGTCGAGCAGTTCTGTTTTTCGACATTGACGACCTTGCCTGAATAGAGCGGCTCGTGCCGGAACCGCCGCTCGAAAATTTGGCGTGGCTCGTGTGAACCAGCGCCAACATAGGAGCGACGTAAGAAAGAAATCTTTTCCGCTCCACTTTGCGCAGCTTACCACTCCGGTCTCGTTTCGCCAAGCCCGGTTGCGCAAGTGTCATGAATCGTATCCTCCGGCGCGTCAGGGGCCGGGATTCAGGGGTCAGGGGATTGCGGATTGCGGATTTATCACGCATCATGCATCGCGGCTGATATACTGCGCGCGGGAGGAATTGACAGTTTCCCTCAATTCGCAGAATTGCGCAAACACTTGCAGGCAGGATGCCTGCGCTCCCAGGAAAAGCTCCCATT
>JAKEHD010000477.1 GCA_022615215.1 Blastocatellia bacterium | reverse complement strand
ATGAGGGCACACCCTTCAACTCTCGTTGAAAAGTTTCATTTCCTGCCGCGCGAAGTATAACTGTATCCTACAAGTTTTCATCTATCGTTCGCGCTCCATCATCTCTATAAAACGGTCGAAGAGATACGCGGCGTCGTGCGGGCCGGGGCCGGCCTCCGGGTGATACTGCACCGAATAGACGGGCAGGCTGCGATGCCTTATGCCCTCGACCGTGTTGTCGTTCAAGTTGATGTGCGTCACTTCGCAATCAGAGGGCAGCGAATCGGCGTCTACTGCGAAGCCATGATTTTGAGCCGTTATCTCAACGCGGCCTGTCAGGAGGTCTTTGACCGGCTGGTTCGCGCCATGATGGCCGAAAGGGAGTTTGTATGTGCGCCCTCCCAGTGCCAGCCCAAGCAACTGATGGCCGAGGCATATACCGAATATAGGATAACGGCCTATAAGCTTTTTGAGATTAGCTATCACTCCCGTAAGCGGTTCGGGATCGCCCGGCCCGTTCGATAACCATAGACCGTCCGGATCCATAGCCATCACGTCTTCGGCAGAAGTGTGGGCGGGCACTACCGTCACGCGACAGCCGAGCGAGGCAAGGCTTCGGAGGCTGTTATATTTCAGGCCGAAGTCATACGCCACTACGTGAAAGCGCGGGCGCGAGGCTTCCCTCTCGGGGTGGAGCAGGCGGGGCGAGCCGTAAGCCTGCGATTGATCGTCTGTCCAGTGGTAAGGTTCGCTGCATGTCACAACGGAGGCCAGGTCGAGGCCGACCATTTCGGGGGCCGACCGCGCGCGAGCTATGACGGCCGCTTCATCTACCCGTTCGGTCGAAAGGCAACCGCGCATGGAACCTCGCTCGCGTATGTGGCGCACGAGCGAGCGCGTGTCTATGCCGGATATGCCCGGTATCGATGCCTCTTTGAGATAATCGTCGAGCGAACGGTCGGCCCGCCAGTTCGAGACCACCCGCGACAGCTCTCTTACGACGAACCCTTCGACGAAAACGCGGCGCGCTTCCATGTCTTCGCTATTCACGCCGTAGTTGCCTATGAGCGGATAGGTCATCGTCACTATCTGACCGCAATAGGAGGGGTCGGTCAGTACCTCCTGATAACCAGTCATCGCTGTGTTGAATACGACTTCACCGACGACTTCCGAGCGCGCGCCAAACCCCTGGCCGCGCCAGACCCTTCCGTCTTCGAGAGCAAGTATGGCTTCCAAATAATCGCCTCCTGGAAAAGTATGCATCTATCAGCTATCAGCTATCAGCTACAGACCGGAAGAGCGGAGGGCTGATGGCTGAAGACTGAAAGCTGACGGCTGCTTATTGACTGCCCGCCATCTGAGAGCGCAGGAACGATTGCGCTTCCTGCATCCATTGTTTCTCGGTGCGGTACTTGTATGCGGGCGCTGTGCGCACGGCTTCGATGCAGGCATGCATCTCCTCTACTGCGTCATCCGAGCGGCCGAGCCTGTGGAGCGTCAACCCGTAGCGATAGCGGCCCTCGGCATCCGAAGGGCGCTTTTCGAGGAATCGCTCGAACGAAGCGCGCGCATCTTCGTATTGCTCGGCCTGAAAGTACACGCGCCCTATCTCGCGCCATATCTCGTTCTGGCTGTGCTCGGAGTCGCGCTGCACCACCGAATCGAAATGGGCTATGGCGTCTGCGAGTCGGTCCTCTTCGCGCGCTATGCGGCCGAGCTGATAGTGCGCGTCGGTTTCATCAGGGTCGATCTCTATGGCCCGGCGAAAGCTCGATTTCGCCTCTTCGTACTGGCCGCGCTGCTGATAGATCAGTCCCAGGTTGTAATGGGCCGACGCATCGGCCGGATTCAGGGTGGCTGCTTCCAGGTTTTGCTTGAACTCTTCGCGCGCCCTCTGCGCGCCGATCACCTGGCTGAAAAAGCCCCTGAGCAAAAAGAAGAGCAGTATCAGCAGGAAGGGCGACGACAGAAGAAAGAGCAGGCTCGGCAGGAGCGGGAGCGCAAGGAGCGAAAATGCCGCTATCGCCACACCGCCTATCGCCCGGCCGTAGGTCGTCTGCATCACCACGCGCAGCGAGATCGTCACCAGAAAGATGAAGTAAGGAAGCGGCACGAGTTTCAGGGCCGTCCCGATAATTTCAACGCCCGGCCCGTAGGGGTCGAATATCAAAAACGCCGGCACGAGCATCATCAGGTGAGCCGCCGCCCAGGCGTAGAGGACGCAACTCAAAAGCGGCGCGTATTGCTGACGCAACAGCAGGCTGAAACTCGAACGCCTTTCGATGAGGTTTATGGCAAACAAACAGGCCGGCACGAATACCACAGCCAGAAAGAATAAGGGCGCGGCGCTTTTGCCCGCCAGTTGAAAGAGGTATATGAAGAGTACGGTCAGATTCGGGCCGGGCGAGCCGCTTATGAGAGGAGAGAGCAAAACCCGAAGTTCGCCGCTCAACGCATCGTAGTATATGAAAGTGGCAAAGAGCGCCATCAGCCCGCCTGCGAAATAGGGCGCGCGGTCCCGTATGGCGGCCAGAGCCTGAAGCGGGTTGTGCAATATCTTCAACAGCAGCGCTAGTCTTACGAGCATCGGTTGTAGAATTCTGAACGATGAACGATGATATGATTCATGCGTTCATCGTTCATCGTTTCTTAATCCAGCGTTCCTATCCGCGTCAAGGGCCAGTACCTGAACATGGCCTTGCCGTAAATGTACTTCTCGGGCACGAATCCCCACGAGCGGCTGTCATTGGAGGCGTCGCGATTGTCGCCCATTACGAAGTAGTAATGCGGCTTTATGTAAGTCTCCGGTATTATGCGCGGGTTGCGATTTCTGTCGGGCGACAGGAAAGGCTCTTCCTGCGGGCGGCCGTTGATAAAAAGCTGGCCGCGCTGGTCCATGCGTATAGTCTCGCCGGGCAAGCCTATCACGCGCTTGATGAAAGACTTCGAAGGGTCGTCCGGGAACCAGAAGACCACTATGTCGCCGCGCTCGATGTCCTGGAAAGTGTATACGAACTTGTTGACGAATATGCGCTCGTCATTCTCAAGACGCGGCTGCATCGAGGTGCCTTCGACCTTTACGGGCTGCACGACGAAGACCACGATCAGTATGGCCATTACGGCGGCAAATATTATGTCGCGCGTGATCGATTTGACCTCAGCCCACAGCCCCGTCGTCGGGGCAGGCTCTTCAGGGTAGATGACTTCTATGTCCGGGTCGTCTTCGAGAAGTATGCCGGGATAATCTTTGATTTCAGGTTGTGGTTTCATCTTCAAGCTAACATCTTTCTCAATCGAAAGTTCAAGAAAAAAGGTTACTTTCGCCCTACAGTCTTTGTCAACGGTGTACCCGTAAGATTGACATAAGCGCCCCCGGCGAATAGATTTTTTGTTTGCATGATTGAAAACACGAGCAAAGGGACCGAAAAATATATGCTGAAAAAGCGCGAGAAGGGAAGCAGACCGCCGTTCAACTAACGGGGTGACGGGCAGATCATTCCCGATGTGGTCAGCGTTGCAACCTGGCCGCAGTCGGCAGCCCGAACGACGCGCGCCTTATGACTACACGAAAGCAATCAGCGACAATCGAAACTGAAACCGAGACCGCCCGTCCTTCCGCGCTCGATTCGGCGGAGAAGACCGGCGGTCCCGAAGAAAGAAATCTTTATGTCGAACCCGGTTCTGCCGCCGCAAGCGAAAAGGCCGCCCGGTCAGAGAGCGACGCGGTCAAGTCCCCGCAACCGGACGGCAAAGACGCGGAAGCCGACAAGAGAGTTCCCGATATCCATCACCGTCTGGCCGCTCGCCGCGCCGCACGAACCGGACGCCGGGACAGCATCGAGCAGTTGAGGGCGCGCGTCTACGGCCGGGGCGATCTTTCCGCCTACAGCTTTCGCGAACGCTTCGTAATACGCGCGGCCGATCTGCTCTTCTATTTTTTGATCCGTATGATCTGTTCCTCTTTGCGATGGGAGGTCCGGGGCGGCAGGCATCTGGATTCTATCAAGGCGTGCGGCCACCGGGCGATCTTTACCGTCTGGCATACATGCATATTCGGCGCTATATGGTTCTGGCGCAAACGCGGCATCGTCGTCATGTCGAGCCAGAGCAAGGATGGAGAATATATAGCCAGCTTCATCAAACGGCTCGGCTACGGAGCGGCGCGCGGTTCGTCTTCTCGCGGAGGGGTGCGCGCGCTGGCGATTATGGCCGAGTGCCTTGCCAACGGACTTGACGTCGGCTTCACTATAGACGGCCCACGAGGGCCGGCTTTCTTGGCCAAGACCGGTGCCGTAACACTTGCGCGCCATACGGGACAGGCCATACTGCCCTTTCACATAGCCGCACGTCGCCACTTCTCTCTGAGGACATGGGATCGCATGCAAATTCCCGTACCCTTCACACGCGCGGCGGCCTTTATCGCAGAACCCATCTACGTTCCTCGCGACGCCACCATCGAAGAGATTCAATCGAAACAGGATGCCCTTCAAGCGACGCTCGACCGGTTGCGCCAGGAGGCTGAAGATTGGAGCGACCGATAGAACGGCGGTCTGTGGTCTGTAGATGTAGATAATCACTATGCCGGTGAATATCGATTCACGACAAAACGGATGGCTGACTCTAAACTACGAACCTTGTGCAAAGAACAACTGACCACTGGTCACTGACCCCTGAATAATTCAGTCAAATTGACGGCCTGCTTTTGCAATCTGACCGCCTCGGTCGCTCCACATATCTATAGTTTATTCATCTCGCCATTGATATTTATTAAAAACGGAGCATCCACCCCTCATGCTCAGACGGTACGGCGATTGCTTGATGACAGGGTGCTTTACAAGACTTTAATGACAAGTTGTAAGAAAGCCTCGAATACTTATTTTATGGAGAGCAGAGATGTGTAACCGCAAGCATTGGCCCCCGGTGGGCTTGTCTGTTTGTTTGATGATAGCGATAGTCTTGTGCGGCGGAGGTATGTTCAGCGGTCGCACGAAGGCGCAGTCTGCTCAGGGCGCTAAAAGAACGCCCCCCCATCAAAGCCAAACCCTTAAAGTATCTCCCGACCTTAGCGAGCGAATAAAAGAGAAAACCGCAGGCGAAGCCGCGCAGGAGCGGGTGAGGGTCATACTCCGGTCGAACGGTCCCGACACAGGGCGACTCGATGCGGCGCTGAACAGCAACGGCGCACATGTAAAGAGTTATTTACAGCACTTTGACTCGCGAGTAGTAGAGTTGCCTGTGAGCGCCGTCCTGAAGCTGGCCGCTCGTAAGGAAGTATCTTATATCTCTCTCGACAGAGATGTCGAAATGCTCGGCCATGTCGAAGAGACCACCGGTGCCAGGGTCATGCGCAGTCAGGCTGGAAACGCTAATTTCGACGGAAGAGGTATCGGCATCGCCATTCTGGATTCCAGCATCTTCAACTCGCATCATTCGTTTTTAGGGAGAGATGGTAACAAGCGAATCATAGTGGATCAAGATTTCACGGGCGAGGGCATGAATACGGATGACCCTTACGGTCACGGCACACATGTAGCCGGGCTGGCGGCCGGTGGTACCACAGGTATCTCAGATACATATAAGGGGATTGCGCCCGGCGCTAAAATCATCAACCTGCGTGTGCTGAACTCGGAAGGCAGAGGCACGGTGTCGGGCCTTTTAAGCGCCCTCGACTGGATAATGGCAAACCGCGCGGTCTTCAACATCCGCGTCGTCAACCTGAGCCTGGGCGCGCTGGCCGTCGACTCTTACCGTAACGACCCGCTATGCCTCGCCGTGCGCAGCATGGTTGATGCAGGCATCGTTGTGGTGGCCGCCGCAGGCAACAACGGCAAGGACGGCAGCGGCCAAAAAGTTTACGGCCACATACACTCGCCCGGCAATGAACCTTCGGCAATCACCGTTGGCGCAACCAACACCTTTGCAACGAATGCGCGCAACGATGACGAGGTGGCCAGTTACAGTTCCCGCGGTCCTACACGCAGCTACTGGACGGATGAAAACGGCGATAAGCATTACGACAACCTTATAAAGCCGGACATGGTCGCTCCGGGGAACAAACTGGTCGCTGCTCAGGCGAAACACAACCAACTCGTCACGTCCCACCCGGAGCTAGACGCTACAAACATTGGCAACGATGACAAAGACATGATGATGTTGAGCGGCACCTCGATGGCTACGCCCATCGTCGCTGGGGCAGCCGCCCTTTTGCTGCAAGCCAACCCGAACCTCACGCCTAACCTGGTCAAAGCCATCTTCATGTACACGGCGCAACCGCTCGAAGGTTATGACATGTTCGAGCAGGGTGCCGGACAACTCAACATCGAAGGCGCGGTACGACTCGCCAAACTCGTGCGCACAGACCTCACAAACGCCACCCCCCTCGACTCGCCCCTTTTGCGCACGAGCACTTCTCCTATGCCTCAGACGACCATCGCCGGTCACACATTCTACTGGTCTCAGGGCGTCATAGCCGACTACACCTATATAACCGGTTCCAGTCTCATCACGAGGTATCAAAAAATCTACGGCACGGGCATGTTGCTGGGCGATGGCATTGTAATCAGCGACGGCATGCTCCTGGGCGATACGACATTGATATCGAGCGGCATGTTGCTGGGCGACAATATACTCATAAGCAGCGGTATGTTGCTGGGCGACGGCTATCCTCTTCTCGGTTGCGGCATGCTGCTCGGCGATGGGATGTTGCTCGGTGACGGCATGACGGTCGGCGATGGGATAGTGACAAGCGACGGTATGCTCTTGGGAGATGGCATGCTGCTCGGCGATGTCATATCTCAATCTTATGGCGCGATGATAGGGGGCGACTATGGACCCTGCGCCGATTGCGAATGATAAAAGGCCAGGGGCCAGCCCTCAGCCGTCAGCCCTCAGCCATCAGCCGTCAGCCATCAGTGGTCGGTGGCCGGTTGTTTCTTTAGCGGAGTCTTTCGCTATCGCAACAACGGACGAAAGTACACTCGCAATAAATGTATTCATTCTGCCGGACGACGGACAAATCACGCATCACGGCTGATAGCTGACGGCTGACGGCTGATAGCTGAATTTCATGGGTGAGGATATGCAAGTGTCATTAATGCAGGAAACCGTCCGAGAGTACGCGCCGCAGCCGGAAATAACTGCGGGCCGCTCTTTGACCGTACTACCTCTCAACAACGAACAAGAATCCGAGGTGTTCGCCTTTCTCGCCGAGCGACCTCTCCACACGGTTATCATGGCCGGGATGATACGAGATAACGGCCTTGTGAGCGAACTCAATCGCGGCACATTCTATGCCTGCCGCAACAGGAGAGGCGAAATCGAAGGCGTCGCCCTCATAGGGCATACGACGATGGTCGAGGCGCGCGAGCCGGCCGCGCTTGCAGCCTTCGCCTGTTTCGCGCGCTATAACCCTTCCGCATACATGGTGCTGGGCGAGATGTCCGCTGTCGAGCGATTCTGGAATTACTTCGCCTGGCCTGGCCTAAGAAAGAAATCTTTAAGCGCTCCCCACCGCGCCTCCCGCGAATTGCTTATGGAACAGCGAGAGGCTGTTGAGATAGGCGAACCTGTCGGCGATTTGCGGCTCGCCACGCCCGAAGATCTCCCCGTGCTTTTGCCCGTGTATGCCTGGATGGCCTTTGAAGGGAGCAGCAACAATCCTCTGGAGGCGGACCCCGAAGGTTTCCAGCGACGGTGGGCGAATCGCATCGATAAGAAGCGCGTATGGGTCTTGATCGAAAACGAACGGCTTATCTTCAATGCCTGCATCATGGCCGAAACCGAAGGCTGTGCCTATCTCGAAGGCATATACGTCAACCCGGAAGAGCGCGGCAAAGGCTACGGGTCGCGATGCCTTTCGCAATTGGGCCGCAATCTCCGACTCGCAGTCGCAGACGAAACTATCGAGTCAACCGCCCGCACCCGGTCGTTGTGCCTGCTCGTCGACGAGCAGAACCTCGGAGTGCAGGCTTTCTTCGAAAAGGCAGGTTACAAACAGATCGGCTACTACGACACATTGTTTTTATCCAGGAAGATATGAATCAGGGCGAAGGGGAGACACGGAGACACGGAGGGAAGATTCGCCGCGTCCCCGACTCGTAGTCGAGTCAACTGTCCCCCGGTCCCCGCGTCGGCGAAGGGGTATGGAGACTTTCGGCGGCACTGGCAGTGAAAGGCAGGGGGATGTTTAAAAAAGGGGAAAACAAAAAGGGACAGGTGTATCTGGCAACGGTGATCGTTTTCGGCATCGCTCTATGGGCAGCGGCTGCAGCCGATATGCTTATCAACCACGGTCCCGGAGAGTTAGTGATATTTCTTGCGCTCGTGCTGCTGATGATCCTCGTCGGGTTGTTTCCACATCATTTCCGTTTGCCTTCGGGTCTTACGTTCACCAAAGAGAGAATCACCTTCACTCCTACAGACGCAATCGTGTTGCTTGTGGCCGTATGGTATGGAATTTTTCCGGCGATCTTCGTGGCCGCAGTAGAGGGCTTCACTTCATCGTGCCGCACCGTCCGCCGTCTTTCGAGCAATCTCTTCTCATCAGGGATGATGTCTATAGGTGCCGCGGCTGCCGCCTGGGTTTTAAGCTTCGTGCTCGATTACGGTTTCGGCGAACCGGGCAGGGGAGGCCGCCCCTCCCTGCTTGCCGCGGCCGTCGCACTCTTTGTTGCGGGCATAGTCCAATTCGGCGTAAACGCGGTGCT
>JAKEHD010000476.1 GCA_022615215.1 Blastocatellia bacterium | reverse complement strand
GATCAGGCCACTTGAGTTCACATTTGGGAGCGGGGCGCGAAAAAGCTCCGCTTTCGGGCTGAAGGTTTTAGCCCTCGCCGCAAAAATATAATAGTGCGTCTTCTGCCCGAACCACAGGAGCGAGGGCAGGGCCACCCTGAACGGGCGCTCGCCTTCGATAATCACCTTGTACAGTCCCGGCTCATGCCAGCGCACCATCCAGGTTCCGCGCGAGCCTGCGCCCCAACGGATGACGCCTTCGGGCAGCCAGCCACTATCGATAGACTCGCCCGCGAAAGCCTGGCGCACAGCAGCCGTGCTCACGAATTTCGAGGTGATAGCCCCGTCGCCGTCATGAGAGAAAACATACTGGCCGTCGAGAAAGAAGAGCGCGGCCGTGCAACCGGCGGGCGGCGCGATCATGTGTGATTTAGCCATTATCACTCTCTCTCCGCGCATCGCGCATCTGGCGGAAATCCCTGAGAACCATATCGACATTCGATACGTAAGATTCCACTCTGATTTCATGTTTACTTCCTACAAAAACAGACGGATCGTCTTTCATCCCTTTACCCTCGCTTCTGTATTCAGGTCAGTATATCGATCAACGGCCGACCGGTCTTCACCCTGACAGACGACTGACCGTCACGCCCGCATGATTCGGCGATGATCCCCATTACCAAATCGAAGCGGCTTTGATTTCCGCTCGTCCAAATCATCAACTCTTTCCAGTGTCCGAGCATCTTCTTTGCCTCGGCCCATTCACCGCACAGCGCCTCGGTCTGCTCGATACTCCATTCAGGCAGTAACACGTAGCCGCTATAGAGATCATCCATCCCGAAGTCGAGAAAATCGTTCAGCGTGCAGTGGCCGAGAATACGCACGCACTCAGGCAACCGGCAGAGCGGACGGCGTTTCCCTGCGAGTCGCGAGAGCACGTCCCAGTCTACGCCAATGTCGTAGCGCGCGATCTCGCCTTGCTCAGTGAGCGCGCCCGCGCCGAGCAGGATAGCTCGCGTGAGGTCGTCGTAAGAAGCAGTGTCCTCCTCGTACCATTCGGACCCGCTCGGATAGATATTGATCGTTAAATCGAACTGGTCTATCCCTGCTTCGTCTGCGAAGTAATCGAGAATCGGGAAGAGCTTTGTCGAGACGAGTTCGTGAAACTTCTCGATTATCGCTACGCGCACCTGCGAGCGGGTGATGGGCAGCGAGCGAAACGCGGCGAATTCCTTCGGAAAGAAGTGCTCGAAAACCGTAACGCACCTCGCCATGCTGGAGATGCATGTGAGGTTATCCACCGCGCGGGCGGGTGTGAGCAAACGCGATTCGAGCCAGGCGATGGCGGTTGTGGTTTTCAGGGTACGCATAGGCTGTTATTTACTCCGCAATCGCTGGTTCCAATAGCGATGGGTCAACGCGCGCATTAGCTGCCCTACCTGCCTCTCGTTGATCTTCTCTCCGTGAAGTCGCGACGGCCGCCGGATTTCTTCCGCGCCAAAACGGTAAAGATCATAGCCTACGACTTTCCGATGAACGTAAATCAATCCTGCGTAATCAGGAATCTCGTCCGCTACGACCAGTCCGGCAGGGACCGCGTAGTAGAAATAATTCGGGCGCGTATGGATCGGCAACGGATTAGCTAGCCTGCGAGCGCGGAACTTCTTCGCATCAGCAAAAAAATCCGAGCGTGACACCTTGATTTCATACTCCGAAACAAGGCCGGCAGGCGTGACGCTGATCATGTCGGCTTCCCATCCGTACATACAGCTATTCGGGACGATGATTTCATGGCGCTTGATCTGGCAATAGATAAACATTGCGTCTTGCATCTCGCGCTCAGTCCAAGTTTCCCGCTTAGGATTGGCTGCCATAGACGTAAAGGCCCTTCCTCAAAACCCCTCCGGCACGCACACGGACGTCTCCGCCTCTGCGCCCGCGAGGAATCGGCGAGCGTGCGTAACGTGATCGATTTGCTTCCGGCCCCGCTCGACGGCTCGCTCGATTTCAGGCGCTCGGCGAAGCAACTCGGCCGCTGATAGCGCGCCCCGTATTTCGAGATCGAGCAACTCGCGGTTCATCTCGACGGCGGGGTTGAGCGATTCTTCAGCAGCTACGAGATGGTCGAGCGGACTTGCGCCCTTCGTTCCCGCGCGCTTGGTCACAGTCACCACCATCGCGTCACCGGTCTTCTTACGCGCAATGTCGCAGTTGGCGAGGTCCGGGTAGTAGGGCGATAACGCAGCGCGCAGCGTGTCGTCTGTGCCCGCGATCTCGTCCGCCAGTTCGAGTGTTTGCTGGTCAGGTAGATTGATCTGAGCCATTATTTGCTTGCTCCTTTCGTTGTGGATTTCTTCGCAGGCGCGGGCTTCTTAGTTGCAGGCTTTCTAGCTGAAGACTTGGCGTCGCTCGCAGGTTTGGCTTTCACTTCGGCCTGCTTTTTGGCTTCAAGGCGCGCTGGGAGTTCGGCGCGCAGAGCGTTGAGAGCCTCATAAGCCGGGCCTCCGTTCAGCCCCCATAGATCGTCGAGCGTGGCCGTGCGGACGACGGGCGCGACACCCTGGACACCGGCCGACACGAGGGCGACTCGCGTGGGACCGCTCCCCGGCAGTATCTGTAGAGTGATGATGAGAGCTTGATCGGTGAATTCCTTTTGAAGCCATACGTTCGGAAAGGTCGCAACCGTTTCGGCGCCGAAAGTTTCTTCGTCGGTCGCTTCCTCTAGCTCGTTCGTGCCGGTCTCGATATCGTAAATGCCGGCGGTCATATTTTGCAGACGCCCGCGCGTCGTTTCTTCAGACCAGCCCCTCGACGCCATGATGTCGCGGCATGAGGTGCAGAGGGTTTTATTCTCACCAGCCGCCCATCCGCAAGTTTCGCCGTCATCGCCGATTACACACGCCCGGTCCTGAGTACAGTCGCAGACCCGGCAAGTACCGGACTTCACGTCGATAGCGACCGCTTCGGCCGCGTCCGCTTGGGGCGGCGCGGTCTCTATCAGATCGACCTGCTTGGGCCTGCGTGTCTCGCGCTCGACTTTATGTCTCTCAACGACCCGTCTCGTCGTTTCGTGCGTGATCGTCTCGCCCGCCCGCGCGCGCGTGACGACCTCTTCCCTCGCTTCCTTCGGCGTCGAGGGCGAAGCGAGTAAGTACAGCGCCTTCTGAGGTATCGGCGGCATTTCATCTTGTTGTTCGCCGAATACCTGGGCCACGTAAATAAAATTACGTGTGCTGCGCTCTTTCATCCCGAATTCAGCAGAGGTCCATTCCAGAAATCGCTGATAGTCGAGTCGCTGCTTTGCGAGCATCAGGCGCTTCCCGATCTCGATAATATCTCCGCTCGCGCGCCCGATGCGGTAATTGATCTCCCTCGCATGATCGTGCAACTCGTCGGCTAATTCCCTGTCAAGTGTGTCGTAGTCGAAGAGCGCGACAGGCTGAAGGGCTTCGGTTTCCGCTCTCTGTGTCTCCATGCCCCGGCTCTTGATTTCCTCTTCGACTACCCACACGAGCCGGGGCTCGTCCTTGTACAGTTCGAGAGCGGATTCAAGATCACTCAGCGACGCGCTCTCAAGCTCCTCGCGCAACTCTTCCGTCTTCGCGCGTATACTGATTTCAGCCGTCACCATGTCGAGTCTCTTCGCTTCGAGCTCGCTCCGTTTTTTCTTGCCCTTGAGTTTTGTCTTCCACTCTTGAAGCTCGATATCGCTGAGACTATCCCACCCTCGCCCGTGCGGATCATCAGGCACGAGGTCGAGTATATTGTCCACCTTCGCTCGCAATGTCTCTTCGAATTCGGTAAGCGGGATTTCGAGCACCTCACGAACCTTGTCGATCAGCGCCTGCCCAGTGAGATCGGGCGCGCGGTTGGTGTCGTAGCTGCCGAACCACGCGCCCGGCTCTTTGCCCCCTCGCAGGTGAATGATCCCGGCCTGTGAATTAGATACGCCATTAAATCCGAAAAGCTGCGTGAGAGTGATGTGTATATCGTCTGCGGTCGCGGACTGCTCTTTGAGCTTCGCCCATTGCGCGCGCGTGTAGGCGTCTCTATTGAGCAAGGCCAGAAGCGCCCCTTCCAGTGTGTAGCGCGGCCCGGACTCAACCTGGTCGCTCTCAATTCGCGTGCTCATAATCGCCTCCTGAATTCAAGAAACACGCTCGCGGCTTTCCTGCCATCCGCCAGCTTCTCCAATCGATCATCTGAGCCGAATAGCACAGGCGCTGTCTGTTGCTGCTGCCTGTCGATTTCAACGATAAGGGCCTCCACATGCTCGATAGGAACAAGGGCAGCGAGTGTAAGAATCGACTCGATACCTGACGCGACTGAACGCAAGTCGGTAGGTGCGAGTGCGGTTTCCGCTTTCGGCTGAATCGCCGTCTGAGTCGGCGCAGCACGAGATCGCCTTCTCCGTGTCGGGTCGGGGCAAACCTGCGTGTCTCCATGTCTCCCGTCGGGAACGCTATTTCGCTTGCGGCCGTTGCTCGACGCCTGTCGGAGTCCGCAATCCCTCCCGCATGAAGTTCTACGCCCGCTCACGATCTCGTACTTAATGAATTCCCCGCTGTTGCCACAATCGCAGTCAACAGCTATCAGCTTGTTGCTGCCGCTATCTCGATTGCCCGAATATCCCCTTATTGTGAGGCGGCCGAATTTCTGGCCGCTCAATTCCATTCGCTCGAATTGCGAGCCGTCCGCGATCTTGTGATCATGCGTTCTTATCTTCTCGGTTGTCTCCATGTCCTTCTCCTCTCTGTAGCGGCGAATCTCGGCCGCTGATAGTTTCTGTCTGTCTTTGATCTGCCCGTCTGAGCCGACCAATCGCTTCTCGCCCGACTCGTAATCGATCACCCAGCGCGTGCGCATTACCTCAAAGCTGGGCACCGGTGGCGCGCTTCGCATCCCCGGTTGATCTTGATTCAAAGTTCCTCTAATCATGCCTGTAATCCTTATCAGACTTACCCTTGCGCTTATTACAACTCGCGCATAAGGGTTGAATGTTTTCTATCGTATGAGGCCCGCCTTTCGATGTCGGCCTGATATGATCCATCTCGATCTCTTCCGAATCCCCGCAACAACAGCAACAGCCATCGAATTCGCCGAGCATCTTCAACCACTCCCGCAAGCTCACCTGACCCTCGACGCCGTAACACCTCGCCCGATAATTCGCCTGATCGATGCGATTCTGCATGCGCGCGCGGTCTCGATTCTGACTGCGCCATTCCCGCTTGCGAATAGCTTCGGGCGTTGTCGAGTAGCCCACATGCTCGACGTTGATCTCGTCGTCGAGGTCGGAGAGTGTAGCGTTCACTTCGCCCCCCCCTTTTTTTTTTGCTCAATCGCTTTCATATCTCGCTTTCAATTCAAGCCACGCGCTTGCAGTGATCTCTTTGCCTTCGTGCAAGGCCAGCCATTCAATCGCTTCCAATCTCGTTGCCCCGTCAAAGCCTGTCGCTCTCAACTTCGCTTTCAACTCCATCGGCAATAGCCTGTAATGCGAGCCGCACATGAAGCGACGAGTGCGCACGCGGCAGTCGAAGGCCGAGCAGGTCATAGCTCATCAAAACGGGATCGGCTCGCATTCCTCCTCTTGGAGCAATTCCGCTTGCTGCCTTAGTGTACGAATGCGCTCTGCCGTTTCCTCTGCCGTCATCGGTCTGCGCTCGTCGGGCATGCGGCGAACAAGGGCAAGACCGCTCACCGCTTCGCTTAAAATCTCGCGGCCCTCTTCCGGGTGTAAAACTTCATCGGGCGCGGATCGTAATTCTTTTCTCACGACCGGCGAAATCGCCTTGACCGTCGCGGCTTCGAGCAAGCCCTGAACGCTATCGATCAACTGAGCATTCGAGCGATCAAATGTCGCGCTCACGAAATGGCCGCTTGCGCCGTTCGCTATATACACTGGTTGCGAATATACAGGTCCGAACTTATCCCGCGTCCAGGTTGAGACTGTATTTCGATTCGTCGTTTCGTGATGGCCGGGTAGGTGCTGAACTTTGCGGCCCTCCCGTCTTGCATTTCGATATGCGGCCTCAAACTCTTTTTGCTTCGCTCGAATCATCTCATCGCTCAGGACGTAGAGAGATTCCGAGAATCCCACCCAACCACCGAACGCGGAAACGATCGCAGCGCCGATGTGAGGATCGACAAAGATGACCGATTGCCAGTATCCCGCTTTTCGATAGGCGCTGATCGCGCACTCCCAGGCCGCCGCCGCCATGTCAGAGGCGGTACCCGTCAGCCTTTCGCGCAGTTCGACGGGCTTTGGAAAGAACTTACACTCGCCTATTGCGAGATTAGCCGCGCGCTCGAACTCTTCAACAGACAGGTCGGACAGAGCCTTGAAATACAACTCGATTAAATTGCCCGTCATATCTTTTCCGAACACTTCGCCGAGCGCATACATAGCGTGCCCGAATCTTTCAAAATCAGATTCCTGCATTTTTCCTCTCCTCGATCATTCGGTTTATCAACTCCCAATTCTTATCGAGTTTTTGGCCCTCACGTCCGTTGCCCGCCAGTCTGATCCGACTGGCGATGGCTTTAATATAAGCGTAAGGTTTGAGCTTTTCCGACTTAATGAAATTCAGATTATTGCCCGCTATAGCCATCGCACCCGCAACGGCCGATTGTGTGCAGTCGTGAATGAGGCGGCCGAGCATCTTGCGGGCTTCGACTTCCGATTCGCCTGTCAGTTTTCGCATGATCAAGATATTCAGCTTCCACTGCTCGCTTCTGATCCATTCTTCGGTAATACCGGGCAGATCGTCATTTACAATCGAGGTTTTGGGCAGCATCGGTTCTCTGATTCGTTCAGGTTGTGGTCTTCTCAAAACCTCCTTAACGGTCTTTTCACCAGTGAAGACTTTCGCTACATCTTCGGGACTTTTCTCTACCGCTTTCGCAAGTCTTACTGTATCCTGACGGCTGATTTCCGGATTTTTTGCTGTCACCTTTTCAACAGCCGAGGGTCCCGCAGCTTGCTCGATTACTCGCACAGACTTGGCAAACTGAGCATCACGTTGTATCGTCCGTTTATCAACACCATCAATAGATGATAGTTGTTTAATGATTTCCGACTTAGTGACACCGTGTCGTGAAGTTGGTCTCTGTCCCTGCGCCGAGGGTGCATCAAGAACGAGCGAGCCTCTGATTAACGCATGCTCTGCCGGAGATAAATTACGCCGTCCTGCTTGTTTCCTGTACATCCATAACCGCGCATCGTTGATGGAACTAATACTGCTTATCGTTATGGTATCGAACTTCAACTTATGCTTCATTGCAATTTTCAATCTATGCCGACCATCAAGAATGTAATCACCATCAGTTCTGCGCCAAATTGCCAAAGGCTCAATGATGCCGCATTCAAGTATATTGCGCTCTAGTTCACTAAATTCTTCTGCGGATAATTCCCGCATGTAGGCTTGCAACTCAGGCATATCTTTTATCATCTTTTGATAATCCCCCTTCTGAAAGTGTGAAATTTATAAATGCAATTAATTCAGATGACGGATAAAACCACTCTCCGTAACTACGGAGATGAGCGAATTGTCTATGACATTCCTTTTCGTCTTGCATTGTACCGGGAAAGGCTCCAATCACCTTTAATGGAATAGGACAACCTCTTTGCATATCCTTAAACCGTGCATCAACGTCATCTGTGTAACCTATTTTAATCAACCCTCCATCGTTGCCCTGAATAAAATATATTACCCCATGCCTTGTGGTAGATTTCGGCTCGGATGAAGACTTGTCGGGAATGAACCATGCCTTTTCAACCTTCGCATGCTTTCCAGTTTTATACCGTGCCTCATTAATCGGGAATTCCATAACAGATAGAACAAGCAAGACATAATCTTTCGATACAGGTCTTGTTTGGTATTCAGTAATTCCGCCGTGAAGCCCGATTTTTACAAAAAAGAAATTATCCTTTATTGATGGAATGATTTCGCAGTCCTGATATAGAAAAACAAGTTCGGGGGAGGGCAGGTATAACCCTTCAATCTTATAACCGCCCCTATCAAGATAGCCTTGAATCTTATCTGCATCAATCTTCATATCTCCCCTTTATCCCAACTTAGTGACACCGTGTCACTAAGTTGCATTCTCACCCGTATAACTCCTACCTTCTATTTGTAAAACCTACCTGCCGAGACTAGGAAACGTAAGTACGCAGTCATCCACCGGGCACGCGCACTCGCTTGAGCTATTACAACGGAGCGGCGGCCGGCTTCGACTGCGAAAACCTACTTGCTATCAAGCGCTTCCTACCTGCCGGTGACTGAGGTTTCCGTAAAGTTTTCGCACGCTCACTCGTCCTACTTCCCGCTCAGGTGGCACTTTACCGGGATGCGATTACTCGCTTTTCAGACGGTCATCCATAGCCCTTTCAGGTTGCCGACTGTTACCCTCAAAGCCAGTGAGCCGACCTTGAAGTTTTACGCCTATGCTTTCATGCGTCTGAGTTGTTGAGTGCTTGATAGCTTTCCTCGCACGCCGCGCATTACTTGAAGAGCCGCGGCTTCCTTTTACCACTTTCTTTTTCCGGTGATACGGGAGCGCCGAATTCGCGCTCCACAGTCATCATGGGGTGCTTGACAACTCGCTCCTCGCTATCGAGAAGCGCGTCCCTTCGCCGACCCGTCCCGCGCTCGCAATATTCCGGCAAGGTTGTATTTTGAACATACTTCGCGTCTATTACGAGATGACCTGATTCCCAAACCTGAATGCGCTCCTCCGGGTCATAGGGGATACGAATCAAGATGCAATCGTTTTTGCTCACATCCACCTCCGCTCGGCCTTCTCATGCTCAGGCAATCGTGTAACTCGCCAGCCGCGTGACATCCTGACGGAAGGCCGCTCCGCCAGCCGCGCGAGCACGAGCGCGATGATGATGAGAACTACCAATGCGACCGTCATGCAGGCACCCCGTCGTCGGCGAGCCTCTCTTTCCGGACATTGATCTCGCCTTCGAGCACGGCGGCGTATTCGCTCAGTTCGGCGTCTGTCAACTCGTTGATCGATTCGAGCGTTCTGAATTCGATATCCCAATTCCGCTCTTTAGCGATCTGCTTGGCGTGTCCGAGTATGCGCGCGCCCTGGCCCTCGCCTTTTTTGAAATCGGGATGGCCGAGGGCCGAGAGCGATTTGATTAGCTCCCGGACATCGGCCTTGAGCTTCGGGCGGCCGTGCAGGACATACTCGCGCACGGCGACAATATCCGGGCACGGGTCTACGCCTTCGACCGCAAACCCCGCGCAGTCGCAAATCACACCATCGCCGCTCTTCTTCACGTGATAGGTTTGAGAGCCGCGCGTGACTTCGTACACGTCGCCGGCTTTTTTGACGTTATCGATCATAGCTATGCGCTTGGGCCCGGCTTTGCTCTCAAGGGCCGACCTGGGAACGGCTTGCAGGTTCGGCCTGTCTGCAAGTCCGCGTTTGGTCTCAAAGCCGAGATTCGCCAGAGCGCGGCCTACCGCGGCCGTTTCGGTTTTCTCATACGATCCCGCCTGCAAGTCGAATTTATTAAGCGCGTGGCCTGTAGCGTCAGGCTCTGCACTGTCTGCGCAGCGATACACCTGCGCTCTGAAGCGGACCATGCTTTCTCCGCTCACCAACTCCTCAGTTAGAATTCGCCCCTGTGGATATTGGGCGTAGAATTTCGCAATTCGAGCATGAACGGTAACGTAGTCATCCAGAAATGTTGGTTTCTTTTGTACTCCCTGCTGCTGTGCCATACTCTCTCTCCTCTCTTGAATTTCTGCCGCGCCCGCCCATAGAGAACCCCGATTGAAAGCGCAGAATCAATCTGAAGCGAGCGCGGCATTATCGGCGGCGAGGACGCACAACCAGAATAGCGTTCCGACAAGTCCCTTGCCGTTTGCCGCCACATCCTTTAACCGTGCGGGCCGGATTCCCCTCCCCTACTCACCGGCTTCAATCGTATTTAGGGCGGATGCTGGTAGGCTTGGCCTCTCCGTACCTACTGGATTCGGCTAGGATTTGATGGCCTTCTCCCTAAGCCTTTGTATCTCCTGGTGCTACCACACCGCCGCACGGTCAAACTTGATTCAAAGAACTCTGTATAAGGCAGCACGGCGGGAGGAAGTTCCGTCCTTGCTTCGAAGTTCAGTCCACACGCCGCGCTGCTTTCTGTTATCGTCCCGGCCCTGCGTTATCTGAGGAGGGGTCAGGGCAGGCAACCCCGACCATGCGCGGTCTCCACGGGGCCGGGGCGAATCTTTCAAATATCAAAGGAACCTGCGGGCAACTGCCTCGCCGTCGCACTTCTGACGAGCCTCGCAGGTTCCCGCCTCGGCCGTGTAGCCAAAGGAGCCACGGCCGAAGATCGATTTCAAATATCCAGAGACCGGCGATCCGGATAAGCAATTCTGGTGAGCGTCATCTGCGCGTAGCGCGCTTCCACCTGCGCCTTCAGATAGCCCATAAGCTCTTTCCGCTCCGTAAGGGTGAGCGCAGATGGTCCCCTGCCGTGCCGCTGCATGCAGACGGCCTCGACTGATAGCCCTAACTCCTTGCATCGCGCGCGGATAATGCCCACCTGGATGTGGGCGGATACATCAATCACCTTTTGTGCCATATTCCACCTCTGTAGCCTTTCTTTCGAGCCGCGCGGCCGTCGCCGAGCATATCGCCGCTTGATCCGTGCGACCTTTGTTTGCATGCCTCCCTGCGCGTGCGAGTTCCTGTTTCGCTTTCGCGCGCAACCGGGCGGCTGATTTGGCCTTGCTGCTCATGATCAATGCACCTTGCAGATATGTGCGGCCTGCGCTCTCAATACCTCATGCACGTCGTTTGCTCCGTCGTAGAACATCACGAAGCATGTGAGGCATGTAGCCGTGATCGTCGGGCCGGCGGGCTCAAACGCGCGCAGGGCTTCGGTTGTGATCGCTTGCGGGTCTTCGCTCATGCCGCTCCCCTTGTGGCCGTTTGTGCGCACCTGTGACAGCCTTTCAAATCCATGTGCGCCTCCTCAGCCTTTATAATCCGTAATGCAAACCGAAGAAGATAGATCAACGCATCTTCGGTCTTGCTGTAGCAGCGCGCATCCGCAAATGCTTGCGCGCCTTTCAATATGTCTTGAGGAAGCGAGGCCCAGCCCTTTCCAATACGGACCCTCGCTATCCTCTTTCGTGAGTGGGGGTGATGTTGCATTTACAGGTTCCATTCCTATCCCGCTTGGTTATCAATACAGGTTCCATCGCAACCCTGCCTATAGGTGCGACCGGGCGGTACATGAAACCTGTAAGCTCCTCCCGCCCGGCCCTTCGCGCGGTATCTATGAGGATTCTGAGGACCGCGCAAAGTTCGATTCCTGTGATTCAATCTGCGCCCTTTGCTCGGACAGCCAGCGCGCGCATTCAGCGAGCGGTCGGCCGCATTCGGGGCAAAAAGGCTGCTCGATATAATCGCTTTCTTCAATCGCTGTCATACATCCTCGCCAGTAACCCGCGCTTCGAATCCAACCTGTTCCGGACCAAAGCTGCGCCAGCTTCCGTCAGTATCAGCGTGTCGATCATGCCTTTCGTGCGCTCGACTTCGATCAGCCCTTCGCGCTCGCCTCGGCCGATGAAGCCAAGCAGTTCCCGCCAGACGGCGCGGTCGCCCGGCTCCGGGCAATCTTCAAGGCCCCGGCAGAATTCCGAGAAACTGGACGGCTCGGTCGAGCCGATGGCTGATAGCACGTCGATAAGTTCCATCAGGCAACCCTCCGCGTCTCTATCAACTCATTATCGGAATTCGCTCCCATCCACATCCGCTCGGCTTCCAGGGCCGCGTCATAATGGACACAGAAGCGTTTCCGGTTATAGGTCTTATCCGGGCATTGCTCGCCCGTATCGGTCTCGAAGCATTCGCCTGTGTCGAGACAGGTGTGATACTCGCGCCCGTCCGTGTGAGTGGAAGGCACTATCCATTCCCGATTCAGGATGTCCCGGATTCGCCCGGTCGCAAGGAACGGACGCGCCCGACGGATGCGGAAGAGATTGCGCCCGCTATAAGGCGTATCGCTTGCAAGCCGCTCGTGGAACGCCTCGTCCGAACGGGAGAAGACCGGGTGATTGCGGGGTGTGCTCATGCGGCTGCCTCCAATGCTTTCTTGAGCTTGGGATTGTTCTCTGCGAGGACATAAAGCCTCTCTAGTGGAACATTGACCCTATGGCCTCTTTCGATTCTCCAAGCCAGATGGCGACCTTTCTTCACCATGTCAGCCATGTTGTCGGCTGCCGTTCCTATGAAAAGGTGGTCCGGTCTAACACAGGAGGGGTTGTCGCATTTATGGCAAACGTACATCCCATCGGGAATCGGGCCGTAGGTAATCGAATAAGCGTATCTATGGGCAACTACGCTGGTCTGGTTTCCGATATAGAATTGACCGTAGCCCATGCATGTGCCTCTGGTCCAAAGCCAGCATTCGCCGTCCTTATCAACGAAAGACCAGAAGCGTTCTGCGTATTGTGGAGAATAGCGGTCCATAGGCTAGGCACCTATCCTCTCTGCGGAAAGCGCGGCCTGTTCCGCCTTCCAACGTCTCAGACCTTCTATTATCAGCTTCGTCCCGGCTGCGGCTTTCGTCGGAAGAACCTCAGTGCCTATATAGGCCCGAAAGTCCTCCGCATCTTGCCCTTGCAACTGAACGTTTACCTGCTCTACGGGCTTAGTTTTTCCTTGATTCTCCATATTCTCAAAAACCTCAAGGTCTATTGTCTACAAAATCCCTAAAATGTCAAGAAAAAAATGATTGCCTCTAATCTTTATTTCATGGAGAATGGTGATGCCGATGGTGATAAATTGGCTCCACCTGGACTATACTCCAATAACATGCTCGGATGCGTCCCGAGCGCCTCGCACAGAGTATCGAGCGTGCTGAGGTGAAGGTATTTTATATCGCCCTCCCACAGCCCGTAGGCCGTCGAGGTTCCCAGCCCCGCTCGCTCCCGTATTCATCGATCTGATACAGCGTTTGCCCGGTGATTATGATCGCCCCCTTGCGACCATAATCCTGATAACGACGATCAATCTTCACATCTGAAATAGCCTCTTCAAGAGAACCTGAGAAATACTCCCACTCATTGACTCCGAGCCACAAGATTATGATCCTGCCTGGAAGAACCCTCGCAGTAAGATGGTTTCAACCATCAGAGGGTTCGACCCCCGGACTACGGCAGTGCAGCGAAGCGGAATGGAGTAGTCCAGGGCATACTTTATTATCTCGGCGGCGGATAGCTGTAGCCATCTGCTCGCTGAAATAGAGTCATGTATTTAGGATGGCAATCTACACCGTTGACAGTGAAACTCGGTCGCTGTCTGATTGTCACCCTCCCGGTATAATCACCCGCGTACTTGCCATTCGGGATTACGGCTTTTACAAAGTCACCTGTCTTAAATCCCAAGAATGTTTTATTACGTGTTTTGATAGCTACAGGAAACCCAAACCTATCAGTTCTACACATCTGTCTTGAGCCATATCCTACAGCCTTGATACTTAGCGGTCTCACAGATTCAAGTTTGATTATTTCTGGTGTGCTTGCTCCAACACACGCTGCGTCTATGAAGTGAGCTTTCGGCAACCCTCTTTGTATGCGATTGAATTTAGTTCGTCCGCCTGTTCCGGTCTCAAGAGGCAAACCGAAGGCTTTCAACCTATTGAACAATACCCATCTGGTTACATTGACTGTGGCTGCATCCTTCAAGGGCTTCTTTGCTTGTGCCTGTACCTCTGGAAAGCCAAATTCATCAGCCGTCATATTACCTTTCTTCTGATTGCAAGACTGACAAGCAATCGTAAGATTCGAAATACGATTCGTTCCACCTCGACTCTTCGGGACTATATGCTCGATTTGTAGAGGCACATCTTTCTTCTTGCAGTAGGCACAGGTTCGATTGAACTTCTCAAGTAGATATTCTCTGCATTCGTATCCTGCCAAAGTTCCTTGCTGATAAGCCACGCCCGCAATCTCAGGATTCTGCATGGCCTGAGTGTCGAACTTTACTAGCTCCATTGAGATTGCAGATATTGGACAGTATCTACAAAGCCGCTCTATCCAGGTGATGGTATTGCTGACTCGGCTTTCCAAGCTTGGTGGTAGCTCTCGCTTTGATTTTCTATTCAAGAATCTTGGCTTGCGATACAGAGTCTTTCTACTTCGTCTGCCTCTTCGACTTGCACGTCTTGAATCCATAGATGCCTTGACAGCATGACCTCTATGTTCTAACTCAGCAGCGAATATCACTTCGCCATTCTCATCATTGACGATAGCGATACCCGTCGTCTTGCTGCCGGGGTCTATCTTTACTCTCATGGGCTGCACGGTCGGATTTTCGACTTGCTCTTTCAGAATGACGGTGAAAGGGTATCTGCGGAAAACCGATGCCTTGCCTTCTCTTAACAACTTACGAGCCTTCGCCGCATGGCAAGGCGTAAGTGGTTGCTTGTCGTGATTGAGAATAAATACTTTACTCATAATTTGCTTGGCTTAAAGCCAGCCTCCTGTTTCCAGGGTTACGTGAGCCTAGCCAAAGTTATCTGAGCTTTTTACACTTGCAGCACTGTCTTCGGCGACTCAAATCAACTGTTTAACTGCAAGCGACAGATGCACCGAACTGGCTCAAGCATTCGGCGGTGTCCTAACTCAAATAACGTAGTCTCACAAACTACATGAGACTGAGGCGGGTTGAGCCTTTTCGGGAGAAACCCAAAGAACTTTAGTTCTGCGGAGTCTCTTTATCCCGCCGCCGACTCAACTGTCGAGAGCCTGCATTATCTGATGACACACCTCGCAGTCAGGTTCGGATTCCGGGTGGCGGGAGCGATGATCTTCGATTAATGGCATATTTCTCCCCTTTCACTTTTCCTTTTTGGCCTCTGCGCCCTTCCTTCCCGCCTCTACCCTGACGACCATGACCTCGTAATCTGAGAGCGCGTCGGAGGGAACCAGCTTGCGCCCGTAGCGCGTGACCGACCTCAATCTCCCCTGGCTGATAGCTAGATACACAGCCGCCTGCCCGATTCCTAGCTTCTCAGATGCCTCTTTTATCGTTAGCAGTGACATAGCTGGAGTATAATCCAGATGCTAGAATCCTGTCAAGCAAACGACTCCGCTATCTATAAATGCTACACCTATCGAGGATATAAAATAATTGCATTATGGGCCGAAATAATGTCGAATTTGCTTGACAGGGTTCTAGCAAATATGCGATAATCTCTATTGTCAGATTGAATAAAGGAGATTGAAAATGACAGACATATACGGAAACATATACGAGTACGACCCCCGCAACGAAGACCAGGCCGCAGACCGGGACGAGCCGAGGTCGGACAAATGGAATGACCCTGAAGAGGCGGACTTGGATACGATAGAGTGGCTTTACTGAATAGCCCGAAAGGGCAGAAGGAGAATGATGATGGGAATGAATTTCTTGAGAAATAACGGCGCAGTCAGAGCGGGACGCGGTAGCGGCTCTGCGATCTCAACGATGGACACAAAACAGCTATGCCTGATGTGCGCGCGATACACTGTAATGGCGGGTACGGGGCTGTCCCGCGACGGTCGGGAGCTTACGGAAGCCGAGCGCGCGACCGTAAGAGCGCAGGCGGAGAAAATGGAGCTTGAAATCCGCAGGCGCAAGGGCCTGGGAAAAGCCAAGCCCGACCACGAGACCGGACCCCGCTTTGTATCCTAGCAGAGGGGAGCGGGTTCGCCCGCTCTAATGCGCCGCCGAAAGGCGACCGTCCCAAGCCGGTAGAAAGGGGAATTATGGCAACGTATACGAAATTGAAAAGCGGAGAGTGGGGAATCAGGGTAGAGGGTGAGAACGCCGCAAAAAAGGGCGATAGCGTGACCGTAACCAAAAAAGATGGCTCCACGAAATCAGAGACGGTGAAAGCCGTTCTCTGGACAGGCAACGGAATCACCCTCTGCGCGATTGCACAGCGCAGCAACGGCGGTTACAGAGGCGGCTACAGCCGTTCTTGTAGCTGCTCGGATGGTTGCTGTGATCGCGGTTGCAGGTGCGAGTCGCACTGCAATTGTCGCGGCGGCAATGTGTATGATTGCTAGTGAAAAGAGGCGGATATGAAACCTGACAGGATAGACAGAGCGCACAACCTGATAGCCCGCGGCCTTGTGACCGCGATGGGGCCGAATTGCTGGCATGTCCAGAGTGACCGGCATAACATCGGCTATCAGGTCACTGCGGACGGTTGCCTCTGTTACGACTACACCGAAACGCTCAAGGGCCAGTCCCCTTGCAAGCACATTCTAGCGAGCGAAGGGGCAACGGTCGTAGAGGCGGTCGTAGCGATGCGGGCGGTCAGCACGGTTGACGAATTGTACCGGGTTGGTCAATCGCATGCTGACGCAATCAGGACGACTCCGGCACTCTATCAAGCCATCGCGCGGGCCGAGTTTGTGAGGCTGCGGGCTGCGCTCAGGGCGGGGTACAGGAGGGCGGCATAAATGGCTATTACTGCGAAGTATCCTGGACATCGTTATTACTGCGAAAGACCGGTCGCAGTAGGTGACTTGATCGAGCAGGCGAACGCTCCGGGTCGCTGTTACGGGCATGCGCGATGTGTGCCTGTGGCAGGAATGAAAAAAGCGGCTCGCCATGAGGTTCGGTTCTCTCGGCCGCTTCACAAGGATTACGTTCCCCAAGTGAAGCGGTATGTAAACAAAGGCACAGCATTATCCGATTGTCGCAATCAGTTTTTTCAAAGTATCTACGGAAAAATCGAGGTGCGGGAAATCGAAAGCGGCGAGGTGATTGAAAGCTACGAGGGGGATGCAGCATGAGGCTGACCAGACGGCAGATCACCAGAGCGTATCTGGCGAACCGAGATGCGATAATCGAAGCGGCCCGGCGATGGACGTTCTCAGAAGGGCTGAAAATAATTCAAAAATAAATGCAGATTTTACTTGACAATAGTAGCTTACTATTGTATGCTCTTATTAGGTTATAAGAAAAGGAGAACGGAAATGAGAACAGTATACGCACAGTTCATAAAAAACAGCGACGGCGAAGCTTTGACGCTAGATGCCACCCTTGAAGCTGCGAAGGTGGACGAGAAGGGCAGGGTCGGATATTTTGACCTGACCCCGGAGCAGGCGCGCGAGTTCGGAGCGAAGGCGCGCAAAATGTATGAGAGCGAAGTCGAGGCAGAGACAGCGGGCGAAGATCTGGACGATTGCGTGACGACCGCAGGCGGGAGGGTGGTAGCATGATGACCCACCTCGAAGAAGACGATTTTTACCATATGAACGTCGACAATCTCACGCGCACAGTACAGGCGCATCTGCGGGAACCCTCCATCAAGCAGTTACTCAACGAAGACGGATTCACAGAAGATTGCCTGAACCGCGCCGTGCGCGCGGGGCTGGTGGAAATCAGGAACGGTCACATTTACGCGACCGACAAGGGCGAGACCGAATGCTCGCTCGCCTAGAACATCATGCCAACCGAAAAAAAACACCTATCCGCATATTTCACAGAGACCGAGCACGCGATTATTCAGCAAAGAGCATCGCGCGCCGGCCTCTCGCTTGCTAACTGGCTGCGCGTAAAAGCGGGATTTAAACCACTTGCGCGCGGTCCTGTGCCGCGCGCAAAAAAATCGCCCAAAACCGAAAATAATGCTTGACAAACTTTCAATAGTAGCGTACTATTAGAGTATGAAGAGCGCAGCAAACAAAGCCAAGAACGACCGCAAGCGGGGCCAATATCAGCGAAAGAATTGGATTTCCAAGACCCGCAGACTCAGCATTTATCTCCGGGATGGCTTCCAGTGCATGTACTGCGGTTCGGACCTTCGCCGAGTTGATCCTGCGAACATCACGCTCGATCACCTCACCTACCAGTGCGACGAGGGCAGCGACGAGAATTCAAACCTCGTGACGGCTTGCCGAAGCTGCAACAGCGCGAGAGGCAGCAAGCCCTGGAGAGAGTACGCGACAGGCGGGGCGATCGAGCGGATCGTGAGACAGAGAACGCGCGGGATGGTGAAATTCACCGCGATGGCCCGCGCGATAATCAGAGGCGAAACCGGCGACCCCAGGCTTGAGGGGGGTTGCTAAAACCAGAGCGTCGGCGGGGTCCGGCGCATAGAAGGAGGGAGTGAGAAGGAGGAAATTATGAGCGATAATATGATGACTGAAGCAGCGGAAATGATAACGCAGGGGCAGGAGCGGGTGTGGCTCGTCACATCCGACACCTACTGCCACGAGCCGCAGGTGTGGACCGAAAACGACCGCGATCAGATATTGCGCGGCTTCGCAGTGGCCGAGTACGGGTGGTCGGTGACGGACACACCGGAGGCGATAGAGGCCATTGCCGCGATTGAGCAACGGCTCCTGGCGGAGTTTCTCCGCGCCGATGGAGTGCGCGAGATCACCGCAGAGGATTTGCCGCAGTAGTCGCACCACCGCGACGACCGACCGCAGGCGGCCTACTGCGGGCATTAACCAAGCGTCGGCACGGGAGCGGCGCAGAAGGAGGAGAGTGAGATGACGGTAAATATGAAACCGAGCGGGATAGACGACGCGATAACGGAGCATGCAGGGTTCTCGCCCCGCGATGGGGCGGGGATGACCGATGAGGAAATCCGGGGCTACTTCACGCCCGAAAATTTCGCAAGCATGTTTCACGATGATGATATTTCCGACTGGCCCTGGACGTGGGACGAGTTGGCAGAGCGAGCAATCGAGTTAGCTCGCTCTGAGTAGACGCGACGGGGCTGGCCCTCGCTGGCTGGCCCCATGGAATTTCAAAAAGGGGAGGGACTATGAAAGAGTTTGATGATTACAAAGAAGCGGCGGCAGCAGCACAGGAAATCGACGCATCCCTGTACGCAGCGGGCGACGGCGCGCCCGACCCCGTAGAGGGGAGCCGGTACTACGTGCCGGAAGACCTGCGGGAAGAGGGCGAGCTTGCGGGCCAAGTCCGCCTGGGATGGGTCAAGCGGCTGCGTAGAGGCGCACGCTACGCAGAGTTTGAGCGCGTCGGCATAGCGACCGGGGCCGAGCCGAATTACGTTGCTCCCACCCGCGCGGAAGCGGCGCTTAGGCAACTCCCCCCGCTCCAAGGCAGCGAGAGGCAGGTTGCCTGGGCCGAGAAGCTGCGACGCGAGCAGTTTCTTGGCCTAGTAGAGTTCGCCTTGGTCGACAATCCTGAGTCGGCGCGGCTCTACGAAATCTGCGTCGCCACCTGCGCGGCGCACACAGAGGCGAAATTCTGGATCGATAATGCTGAAGGCTCGCGCGTAATCTCCCAACTGCGCCGAGAGGCGAGGGAGATCGCCAAATCTTAATCGCACCAGGGCCGTCACGTCGGCGGCCCCATGGAATCTTCGGTAGCGCAAATCTAAAAGCAAAAGGCCGGGGAATCACCTTGACCCCCGGCCTTTCTTTTTCTCGACCGTCAATCCTGGCTACTCTACTTCCCGCCGTCATCCCCTGTCAACGCTTCGAAATATCCCCTCATCCCATGCGCGCTAATCGCGTCATATCCCTGCCCGTCCAACTCCACCAACTCACCAACATGCCGATACATCGGCAACAGGTGAGGCACTACATCCCGCCCGTGAACATGGCGATAGATAGATGCGTTACTTTCTACCTTTTCCGCGAATCGCCTATTACCGACGCTCGGACCAGCGAACGTATATAGATTCGCTCTCGGCAAATACGCGGCTGCAATCGTGGCGGTAGCTGCGCCTAAAGAATGCCCTGAGATGAATATCGCCGCATCAGGAAAGGCTTCCGTTGCCTGCATCACTGAAGCCTCCAGCCGCTCCCACTGACTATGGAAGCCGGAATGAATAGCGATGCCGCCCGGAAAGAATTTAGGGAGGGCTTGAATGTTATTTATCCAGTCCATCAAATCATAGGATCCAGCGAAGGCGAACGATAGCCAGCTTTCATCTTCGGGCATCACCAGCATGCCCTCACTGTTCTCTTGCCGCCATTCTCCCGCAAGACGCAGGCCGCACGCTTCAATAATGAGACGGATATTATCGAAGGATTCTTGATAAACCAACCACGAGCACCATGCCGCGAATCGCGCGGTCTGTAGGCTGTAGCCCTGTGCGTGCAGGTCAGGCGGGCCGGGGTAGAGGGAGATTAGCTCAGATGGTGGAGTGAGCCAGGGTTTGAGTAGGTCCGAATTATTCTGCATTATTTCGCCCTCAGATGGATTTTAGGCTTGATTTTAGTAAGCAAATAGCTTACAATCTTATAGACAGAAAAACTTTGAAAAGGAGATTGGAAAATGACACTTACTTTAATCAAAACCGAAAATGGCAGCCTCTTGCTGGAAGGGTCTGGTCCAAACGGCGAGTTGGAATACTACGACCTGGACGGTGAAGGGGGAGAAGCCACAAAAATTTCATTCACCCCTTGGGGTGATAACCTCGTCACTGTAGAAGGGATAGAAACAGCCGAGTACGACGACGACGACAACGACTCGTTCTGGACTGCGCTCGAAACTGTTTTGAGCAGTGCAAGAGCGGCAGGTGTGAAACTTGACGACCACGCTGCCTACTAAAAATCAAGGCCCGGCAAGACCGCGAATCTTGACCGGGCCGAAACTTTGAAAAGGCAAAACCATGATGACACCATTGTCGATTGAAATCAAATCTTTCAGGAATAGACTCTCCCTGAGCCAAGCCGACCTCGCCGCTTTGCTCGGTCTGCCCGAACCCGCACGGGGCGGACGGCAGACTGTGAGCAGGTGGGAGCGGGGGGAGCAATCGCCTGCGCCTTATTTGGGGTTGGCCCTGCGCGAGGTTGAGCGAAAAATTAAGAGCAATGCGAAATCATAGCCAGCCGTGAAGCCCCAGGCGGCCTGTCAGGGGCGATCCCCGTCCGGGCCGAGGTGTAGAGGGTGGAAACGCTCAGAAGTCGAATCCGCGCGATTACCGGGCATGTGATAGAGTGCGCAATTCGTCACTTCGCGGGCCAGAGCGCGGCAAGCTCTGCATCGAGTTCGCCGAATCTTGCTTCGATGAATGGCAGTACGATCGTCGCGCCTGCAAATATCGCCCTGATGATCTCTACGCGCTGCGGGTCGGTCTCCTTCAGCAGACCCTCGCGCTGCGCTTCGGTGATGGTATCTTTCAAATCAGTCAACAGGCTGCTGATGCTGACCCTCTCCGACGGAGGAATGTCCGCATAATGCTCAAGCCGGTCTGCGATCTTGACCGCGAGGCTCTGCCCTTTGTCGGCATACTCGATAATCTTATTGGCCTTTTCGGGCTTCAGGATCGGCTTCCCGCCTGTCGATAATGCCTTTGCGAGCGATCCTATCTGCGCGGCGGCTGCTGCGCCTGCGCGGAATTGCCGTGCCAGTTTTCCAAGCTCGATGCGCATGGCGGCTCGCTTCTCTTCGATCGTTGGTTCCGGTTTGCCCGGCTGCGACTCGACCTTCTTGCCGCATTTGGGCGCGGCGGTCAGGGCAAACAGCAGGCAGATCATAATTGCGATGGATGTGCGTTTCATGGGTTTTCCTTTCATCGAATAAATGCCCGTACAAGCGTGGCTACTATGCTCGCGAGCAATGAGATTTTGGTGTAACGGCTCGTGGTGGTGGAAATCCGCTCAAGGTTTGCCGCAATCGAAGGAAGCTCGCCCGATGCCTTCGCAGTGTTGGCGGCGATCACTGATACCGACTCGCTCGTCTTGGCAAGAGCGGCGCTCGACTGCTCGACGTTCTTGAGCGTGCCGAGCCACGCCGGATCGCTCATCAAGGCATGTATTTCATCGAGTGTCAGGCTGCTCTTTTCGGTCACGACGCGAATCGCTTTATCTACGCTCTCGACTGTGGCGTTGAGAGCGCGTGCGGTCGCTGTGATCTCAGGGAGCAATTCTTTATTGATTGCGATATCGGTATTGTGAACAAGTTGATCGATTGCCGAAACTGCGCGCCTTAGATCGACCTGAGTCTCTTCAAGCCCTTCCAGGTTGCGATGCACGCGCGGAATCGTCTGCGTATTGATAAGCCTGAGCGTACCGTTGAGAATCGCAGGGGCCTGCCAACCGGCCTCAAGAGCCTTTTGATTGCGCGGGTCTCTGAGCCGTTCGTTCTGAAATTCAACATAAGCGCGCGCGATCTCGGCAGATTTTCTAACCTCGACCGTCGTCGCTTCTATGCCCGTAAGGGTGCGCCCTACGCGAGCGGCCACGACGATCACGCAGATCGTGAGTACAACACACAGAACGGCGATGGCGATGTTTTTGATCTTTGCGTCCATCATTAGTCTTTCGGCGGCTGACAGGTAAACACGTATGTTTGCCTGACTTCAATCGCTCCGTCACGGACGGAATCGGCAAGTATGGCCGCACGAACACGCTCTTCAAATTCCTCGTTCGTCAGCCGCGTATGGGCTTCCAGGAAAAACATTTTCGCTTGTATGGGATTCTCTTTCATGTCAACCCTTCTTTAGTTTCAGGTCTTCCAATAGCTCAGACGGGCTACTAGGATGCGTCTCGAACGCTGCCGAGATCTGCCTGTTCGCCTTTTCTACTGTGACGACGCGCCGACGGGCAATCCACCCGGCGATGACCGGCACGACGAATGCGATGAGCGCCGCCGTAGCGTTCGCCAATCCCGGACGCAATCCCAACTCTGCGAAAAACTGAAACAGTAGAATCTGAAGAACGCCGCCGCCGCCTGCCCCGATTCCCGCCGCGATCAATACAGGCTGTTTGGTTTCCATGTCAGAGCTTCCCTTTATAGCAAAAATGCGGGCCGTCGATGAACGCGCTTCGTCCCATCGCCCTTCGCTTCTCAACATACCGCCTCACGAATAGTGCAGGTATGTCATCCGTCGCCGTCAATTCTTCGCCCCAATGTCCGCCCCATTCAAGCCTGACGCCTAGCTCGCGCGCGGCCGTTCTCATTGCTTCTGCTATCAGATAAATCGGCTGCCATTCCCACCTGAGCTTGCCATTTATGACCGGCACGAGGTCAACAGCATGTCCGGTTAGGTGGTCACTCTTCATTGTTCGAGACGCGCCCCTGCGGACGAGCTCTCCCTGCTCGGCTTCGGTCCTTATTCCATCATGGACAGCGAAGTCGATTTCGCTCAACTCCAATGCGCGATTGACAACGGCTACGAGGTCAGGGTGAACGCCCCGGAGCTCCGCGAGTGACCGTTGAGAAAAAGTGAAAGTCGGATTATCAAGGTCTGTCATGGTTCTCTCCGTTCAGCCCCGGCTGTTGTTTCTTGTTCCAAAGCAAACCGAGTAAATAAAGGCAGTAGATGCCAAGCGCCGTATTTTGAATAAGCTGCCCTGTGACGCGCTTGATTAAAAACGCCGCAGACGGGTCAGTGACCCTCGGCACATCTATCGATGCCCATATAGTCAACATATTGTTTATCGCTATGCCCACAAGAACCGCCATCTGACACCAGATGTATTTATCCAGCGTGTTGAGCTTAACGATTCGCCATACCGCCAGCGTAGGCAGCATGACGCTACCAGCGAGACCGAAATAGTATAAGATGATGAGGAGAACAAGGACTTGTCTCATTTTATTTTATCTGCCAATTCTCTGATTGCTCGAAGGTGCGTTTCGGCAAGACTTCTCAATCCATCCTCATGCCGTTTCTCAGTATCAGATAAGGATGTTAAAAACCGTTCATGCGAGGCTTTCATTTGCTCCTTCAATTCCCGTTCCGTCTCTTTTGCCCGCTCTTCCGCTTTCTGCGCGGATTCTCTGATGACGGCTTTCGACAACGCATGTGCCTCTTCCGCTTCTTTCCTCAGACCAGTCAAATAGTCAGAGAATAACGGCCACAATTTTCTTACGACAGCGATTATGCCTAGCGTGAAAACGATGAGGATTGCAACCGGCAACCCCCATCGCTCAAGGATGCGTTCCCACCCGGTTAAATCTTGCAGAATAATCATCATCGCTTATCGAGGCAGAACTTCGCCCTTCTGACGCCTGAGCGCCTGCTCTGCCGCGTCCGGTCTCTTAGGTTTCGCCTGCGGCTCCGACGCTTCCTCTTCGTTGTATCTCAGTTTCAACTCCAACGCCCACATCGCCGTCTGCGCGTGTTCGCGTTCAAGCGCGACCGGAATCACATCGCCCGGCTTCGCGCTCTCCGTCAAGCCCTCCGGCAGGGCCGCGCGTAGCCCGTCAATCGTGGGCGCGTCGAGCCATATCGTGATAGTTTCTTGAATCGTTTCTTCAGTCATGATATTTCCTTTCACGGCATATTGTCAGTTAGCCATCGTTCTATCAGTTGCCAAACTGCAAGCTCGTTGCGGTCGCTCGCAAAGCGTGCAATAACGTAGTCGCCCTGACGGTTAAACTCCGCGACGATCACGTTGTCTTTCCTGATGTAGCACCAGTCGACATCATTGACCGTCACCTGCTCGATTGTGAAATCTTCTGTCATTCTGTGACTCTCGCTATCATCTGCTCGCGCTCGTATAAGGGCGGCGCTTTTGATAGCTCCTTATACGCCTCCGCCTTGACCGCTATCTCGTATTCTTCAGGACCGTCCCAATAATCAAAGACGGCGTATTTGTGCGGCTCTTCAAGCGACCGGAATATCTCGCTATCCTGATACCCCTCGCAGGTATTGAAGTAGCTCCGCCAGGAACCGTCAGGGCCATAAGCCTTCAGGAACTCCTCTTCACGCTCGCGCAAAACGTCGTAATGCCAGATTATTGTGAGCATTAAATCTCCACCCTCGCCACGAATCGCTTGCCCGCGCGCTCAATCCTGCTGGCTGATTTTGCTTTCAATCGTTGCCTTCAAGTCGTCATTCCACTCCTGAAGGGCCGAATAAAACGCAGTACAGAAAGCCGCAAAATCGGCTTCGGCTTGTTGGTAATCGCTATCAGCAAGCAATTGCGATTCGCCGCCTGCAAGCTTGAGAGCTTCGGCGGTCAATTCATCAGCGATTTGAAGTTCGGCCACGAGCCGCCTGCCGTCTATTATGATTTTATCTCGGACACCTGGCATGTGTATCACCTTCCTTTTCTCGGTTGTCGGTAAACGGTTATCTCGGCTGTCACGGGATCGACACTTATACCCTGAGCCGAAAGATTATTAATGAGCTTTTGCTGCCACGTTCCCAAAGTCTTGCGCTCTTCTGTCTCAGTCGCAAGGTCTCTCTCAAGTCGCTCTATGCGCGATGTGGCCTGACTCAATGAACCTTCCGTTCGAGGGAACCAACTCACCCCGGCAAAAACAAACACGGCGAAGCTTAGAAACACAGGTGCCCATGCTTGTGCTTTTGCCGACGCGCCACCATTGGTCAGCCTGTGAACGAGGGCTTCGCGCAACCGCTTTTCATCGTCTGCGTTGCGCCGCATCGTCTCAAGTATTTCACGTAACACAGTTTCTTCAGGCATGGATTCGTCCTCAACGGGGAAAGCGAATTCTTGCCGCTCTATGATTGCTGCCATGATAAATTCGGCGTCCTTCCTTACCTGGGGAGTAGGGGAGTAAGAGATAGCGGCCTGTAAACTGGAAACCCGCCATCGGCAACCGTTGCCGATGGTCTATTGCCTTCTAACGAGGCATTAAATCTTACTTCTAATCGAAAGCGAAAACGGCTCGACTTGTGTGATCACAAGACCCGAGGAATCTGTGATCTCCACCTCGCCTTTGAGTATCCCTTTGATTAGTTCGCCGGTCAAAAAGAGATACTCCGCCACTCCGCCCGCTGCGTCCGTGACGGTCATGGTCTTCGTCTGAAGAGCGCCGCCGTTCGCGCGCCATTTCACCTTTACGTTCTTCCCGTTCAGATTAATGGCCGCTTTCGAATCCTTGTCCTTGCAGGTAACGACGAGCGTTGTGCCGCTGTCACCTGCAACCAAATCCATGTGCATATCAGTCCTCAGGCGTGCGCGTCACCGTTGCCACGTTGCCGCAGCGAGGACACTCTATCTCATGAGTCTCGCCATCCACCTCGACAGCTTGCACCAACTCTGTAATATCCAAACCGCAGCCTGCGCGCTCTGCGCTATCCTCTGACACGCGCGGCCCTCGACAGGTGTACGTAATCTCTTCCATAACGTCTCTCCTTTAATAATGGAGTCAGCGCGAGCCGATTACACGCTCGTGCCCGCGAGCTCGGTCGTGAACGTGCTCTTGACCGGGGCTGCGCTTCCGGCCAAAACCATCTTGACCCATACGCCGATAGTCTCGCCCGCCGCCAGTGCGCCGGTCGGCACGTTCTGAGCTACACCGTCGTCCACGAAAGTTACTCCGCCCGGCGCGGTCTTCCGATTCGTCACGCTGCCGGTGTCGTCTTTCGCCGTGGCTACGCCGATCTCGATCTTCGCTGATGGATCGGCAGTCAGCTTGACCGTCGCGTTGTTCAGTTGTAGGGTGCCGTGCTCGTTCTTCCAGAACTCTTTCTCGTATCGGGTCGTCGCGCCCGATTCGGATGCTGAGTCGTAGAACAGCCGCCGCGCCTTCGTGATGTTCGGCCCCAAGGTGGCGATCACAGTGAACGTCGGACTGTCGTCGCGCGTCACCGTCACAGTGCGAGTGCCATCACCGGCGCTCAGTACGATCTTCAGTATTCGCTCGAATAACTGCGCGCCGACTACTCGCGTCGCGCCGTTCAGCACCAGCGCCTCACTCACGATTCCGCCCGCTGCGTCGCGGCCGGTGATCGTCACCGTGCGCGTGTCAGCGCCATCAGATATCACCGTGACCTGGTCAGTGGCCACTATGTCTGTGATCTCGAAACGGCCTGCCGTATCGATTGCGCCCCCCGAAGTGTCCGTGTCGTTTTCGGGCATACTTGCGCTTAGATAGCCTTTCAAATCCGCTGCTACGATAGCCATAACACTCTCCTATTCCGATTCAAAAATCGCGGTGATGAGCTTGCGCTCCGCGAACTCCGCAGTAATCAATCTGCTCTGAACGAAGAACGCCGTCAGTCTGATCTCGCCCCCGACCGCAATCACTATCGCGCCCTCGTAATTCGCGATGCCGAGGCGCTCGATCAACCCCTGCGCCTCGTAGTCGATCACTCCCGTCTGCGCGACCCGCGTCAGCGACTCGAACTGCGCAGTGCTGAGTGATAGAACCGTGCCGCGCGCTTCGTACAGGCCCGACGCGCCAGACTGCAATCCCACGAGGCACGCGATAGGCGAGGTCGCATCCTGGGCCACGCTCGACAGCCATTCGAGAGTCGCGTCCCCGGCCTTCGCTAATCTAATCAGTGCCTCGAACGGTATACCTGCCTCACGCGCCAGCGAGACCAGAGACTCGATATTGCTCACTCGCGCCGTCGTCGTTATTCCCTCTGCCTCGAACAGGCCGCCTAGCCCGCGCTCCGCCGCAATCAGGTGCTCGTACTCGGACGCGGCTGAAAGCGCAGCAGCGCGCAACCATTCGTATTGTGCAAGTGCCGAGACGATCAAGCCCGTCGTCGCCTCGACGTTGCCCGCGAGTCCCTGCGCGACCAGCCCGCCAGCCTCGATACCTGCTGCTGTTGCCGCTGCTGCTGCTGTCAGCCATTCAAGCGACGAGAGCGCCTGCTGTGATAGCTCACTGAGCGATTCGATCAGTCCGGGCAGGCCGACCTCCAGGCCGACTTTAGACTCGATATTACTCGCGCGCTCTGCCGTCGCAAACCCGCGCGCCTCTATCTGCGCGTCGCCCGCGCCGAAGATCGTCGCCAGAGCCTCTACCAGCGCGGCCAGGCTCAACGAGGTGCTCTGTAGCGACTCTACGTTGCCGCTCTTCGTAGCGACCGCTGTGCTTAGAGACTCTATCAGCGCGATGATTTCATTCACCGCGCTACCATGTGATTCTATATGGCCCGTCCCTACACCGGTGATCGTCGCCAACGCCTCTAGCTCCGAGGCCAGGCCGCGTGCTACCGATTGCAGCGCCTCAAGGCTCCCCGATGCTGCGAGAGCAGCCTGCTGTAGCCATTCGATCACGGCCCCGCGATCCGCGCTCAGAGAGGCGCTCGACTCGATCAGCGTCACGCGCGCGGGCGCGATCCCGATCAGAGATTCAAAATCAGCTATCCCGCCCGTCGCTACAGCGGCCAGGCTCTCGACGTTACTCGCGAGTCCCCGAGCTGCCGAGATCAGCGATTCGACGAGCGATTGCTGCTCCGCCGAGAGCGATAGCAGCGATTCTATTTGGGCCGCTATCGCGCGCTCCAGGTAGCCCCTTGATTCGATCAGCATCGCTCCGCTCTGAGGCACACCGACCAGGCTCTCGATATTGCTCGCACGCCCAAACGTTACCGTCAGGAGGCTCTCATGATTAGCAGCCCTGGTCTGCGTCAGGCTCGCTAACGCCTCGTGGTTGGCGACCCGCGTGGGCGCGAGGGTAGTCTTCGATTCGATATTGCTCACTCGCGTTTGGCTGACTGGTGTTTCATCCGTGTAATGGACTGTAAGGCGAATATGGTCTATCGCTGCTGTCGCGGCCGAGGTGGTAGTGAGTGTTGCGGCGATCACCACCCCGAAATCGATGTCATTGATGTTTGCAGGCGTCCATGCCTCTCCCCAAAGGTCGCTACTGCTCCCATAAGTAGCATACGTATCCGATGTGGGCCAGTCCGTTGCAGACGATTTGTCGGTCGCGCCTATGGTCTGGTCCGCCTTGACGATCCTCACCCGGTTGTCTATGACGGTCCCGAATCCGCTAGTTCGCTTTCTTTCGACCTCGACCACGATCCCGTCTACGGTCGCCCCTGACGGGATCGAAAAGCCGAAGTTCGTAGCCTTGAGATATTGCGTAATCTGATTCTGAGCAGTGAAAGCGGCCGAGGCGTGCGAATCGTCGCTCGCCGCAGCATTTCCCGGACTGCTCCACGCAAGCGTGCCGTGCGAGCTATCGCTTGCTAGTGTGCCTGGATTGAGCGGACCTTGACTCGCCACAGGAAATCTTCCTTATTGGTTTTTACTGAAGCACCCACAGGGTTGCGTGGTGTCGGAGTCTGATATGTCCACATTGACACCCGCCACAGTATCCTCCACATGCGCCTCGCCTGTGTTATCGCTCGTATCGACTACCACCACCACGTCGCGCGTGGCGGTCTGGTGATTTAAGACCAGAAAGTGGCCGAGCATATTGACCGAGCCGGTCCCGGTCAATCGAACGAAAGGCGAGCACTTTTCATAAACATAATTGCCGGTCGCGCTGTTGAAGGACACATACTCGACCCCGCCCTGACCGGCGCAGACGACCGCGAACGGCGCGGGAGCCGTGCTGAAACTCGCGCTCGCCGCCATCGCGATCAGGAATACTACAAGCATCACACTGGTAAACCTTTTCATACGAAAATTCTCCTTTTCTCAAAACCTGCCCTGCTCGAACTCTCGCTCCCACTCCGCCCGCATCTCACGCGCGGCAGCAGCCAGCAGCGGGACTAACTCCTCGGCCAGCCCATCGACACTCAACTCATCAATATCGACGGACTGTAGCCTGACCTCTCGATTGCGCCCGAATGCTCGCAATAAAACCACAGTCACTATTTCGCGCCTCGGCGCGCAGGCTGATGGTCTCAGTGGCTCGAAATCCACGCTGCGAACTATCCCAAGCTCAGACGGAAACGGCCGCTTCTTAATCTCTCGCTCTATCGCCAGAAGGCGATCATAAAACGCTCGCATCCGACCGAGCGCGGCGAGGTGATCGATATCGAGCAGGTCGGCGCTGTGCGTGTCGTAGCTCACGAATTGCCCGTTCGCCCTCAACTCCCGTCTCACTGCCGGCTCTCCGCAGTCCGGGCACCTCACTATCGATTCTCTGTCAGCCGTGATCGCCATTAATAAGTCGGATACTCCGAGCCGGGAAGATTATCGTCGTCCAGGAAGTCCACCTCGAACGGCGGAAACAGGCTCGGATCGAAATTATCCACACCGCCCACGCTTGGATTATTGGGCATCTCCACCCAGTACGACCATGCGCTTTTGCCGTCCGAGCCACCCTCTCGATAGAGATTGGCAAATAGGATTCGGGCTACAGGAACGAAGCCATCGACGGGGGGGACGTATCGATACTCTGACTGGATCGACAGAGGCACTTTAGTGTCGACCTTGACCTTGCCGTTGCCCTTCTTTGCGATCTGTACCTGCGCGTATTGCAACGAGTAGCCGTTCTCGCCCGTCGGGGCGACGAACTCCAATATATCCGCTCCGGTCTCGTCGTCGCGCCACTGACGAAATGCCACGCCGGTGAACACTCCGCCTGATTGATCGAGCACGTTATTGCCTATCGAGCCGTTCCAAATCACATATCCATGACTGCCGCTCGGCGTGCTGGCGAATCCCGGCGAGACGGTGCAGGTCTTCGTCGAGCCGACATAATCAGTGATTTTCTGAATGCCGTCGCTGGCTCCCTCGCTCGGAATATATATCGACATCCCGCTGTAAAAATCATTGGTTCCTGACGCACCGCTATCGAGCACGAACGTGGTCGCCGTGTGTCCCGTGCCTGACTTGTTCGCGCGGGCCTGGCCGAAGTGAACCTCGAACGCCAACGCGCCGACCGGCGTGCTGTCGAACGCAGGCGAAACGGTCGCCGTTCGGGTTGCGCCGTTATAGTCCGTGATCTCGCGCACGCGACTCGACGCCGCGAGTGAGAGGACGTGCAGCACCATCCCGTTGTAGAAATCGTCAACGGCAGAGGCGCTACCGTCCATCACAAACGTCGTGCTCGTGTGGCCCGTACCGCTCGTCGCGCTGCGCACAAATCCCATAGGCAGGGCAGGCGGGCCGTCGCCGATTACGTCTTTCACGGGCCGGTTGATATCGGCTGCAAGTATATTCCCGGAGGATGACCAGACAGAATAATTGACTGCGTTTTTCCATCGATAGAAGAACCATAGATTCGCTGTCTGTCTTTGCTTTGGTTTGAATGTGACGTGCTGGCCGAACTTGATCTTAACGACCCCCTCACTCCCGACTGTGGGATTGCCAGCCGGAGCCGTACTCGATTCGCTCATGACAACCTGGCACTGCTCCAGCGTGTTGATATTGGCGGTCGGCAGAGGGCAGGTTATATCGAGTTTGCCGAAAAACTCCTGCACGGTCGGCGCTGACGGCGAGGCCAGAGTAGGCGCAGCGGTGTCTTGAGGAACGTCCGAGACCTCCCACGTCGACACCGTGATCGTCGTGATCGGCGAGGCCGCGCTCTGACCTACAGCGTTCCAGACGATAACCCATATCTCCAGCGTGGCAACGGTCGCCCACAGCGCTAGAGCAGCTTCACGGTTGAAGTTGTAAAAATGGCCTGGCGACTTGCCCTGATCGAATCGGAACTCAGGGCCGGAGCTTACAAACACGCCGCTCGTGTTGTCGCTGAGATAACCGAGCGTTGAGCCGCCGCCGTCCTTGGCTCTAATGACGTGCTCCACCTTGCCGCTCTCGCCGAAGGTTTTCATGTTCGTGGTCGGCAAGATCGCGCGGACTTTTATGCCCTGTTTTTTAGCCTGCACTTTTGGAGCCGTCGAGACTGTAGGCACAGCGTCATCACCGAGAATGTTCGAGACGAGCGACGAGAGCGTAGATGAGAAATTCCGCTTGCCGTTCCTGGCTGCCACTCGCGCCCTGATGGTCGTGCCAGCCGCGCCGATGTCCTCTTGCAACACCTTGTGCGCGAGACCGTCTACCTTGACAAGGTTGACTCCTGCCGGAGGCCCGTTGGGGTCGGTCAGATACCACGTCGGGTTATTGACGCCGAGCTTCGCAGCGTTGCTCCCTGCGTCAGCGTCCGTGCTCCAATACAAGTAATACTTCTCTTGATTATCGGCATTGACATCGCTCCACTTGAACCGCACGCCATCACCACGTTGGCGAGCGACCACGCCAGTCACGACAGGGTAGGTGAACCGGGGCGCAGTGAGCGGAATTATCAGCGACGGGTATGAGAGCTTGGCAACGGCGATCTCCGTCCCGCTGGGATGCGCGATTGCCTCCGTGTCGAATTGCGCTGTGCGCACGCCCGCAGCGTTCACGAATGTGATCGAGCTTGCGGTCTTCGACAGAACCTTGTCGATCTCTCTTTCGATGAACACAAAATCATCGACCGCGAATGCAGTCGTCACAGCCACGCTCGCGGTCGCGCCCGTAGCAGACAGATTCGCGGTCAGATGTGACGCCTTTGTTGGATCAGGGATATACCCCAACGGCGCTCTTGATCTGTTGTGGCCTATCGCTACGAAGTGACATTGGATCGAACGGTTCTTGTGCCAGTCAACCTGGAAATCACCCGCCACCTGAAGCGCGTTACCATTGCCTGAGTATTTGATCTCGAGGCCGAGTCGGGCCTTGTGCAGAGGCTCGTCGGTGTAATGCCACCACAATTGGACGCCCGCCCAGGGCAACTGTCTGAAAGTACCCTCGGCTTGTTCAGAGGCCAAATCCACAGCCGGAAACGTGCAGGTTGCCTGGATCGTCGCGAGTCTGCCCTCCGTGTCATTCGTGCCTGTATCTACGACGATCAGCGAGTCCGGCGTCACGTCAGGAGGCCGCCCTTGCGCGCTGGTGTCCTCATCGCCTCTTAGTAGATCAACGCCCAGCCCGGCAGTGTCGTCGTTGTAGAACGCTGCCTTGTAGACCTGACAGGTCATCCTTATTAATGGCTCGTCGCCTGTCTCTATACTCTGTTTAATAACCCTCCAATCCTTGTTTGAGGCGTTATTAAAAATCCTCGGCGAGCGAACCTCTATCACCTGGCCGGGCGAGATATCGATAGCGTCAAAAATCGGCACTGCAAACTCGCAGAATAGATTCCCGTTCAACTCCTCGCGCACGGTGATCGCGCCGTTGATCGCCGCCTGCGTCTCGTCCGTGAGCCCGAGCGATACGCGCTCGTCGTCCACCACCTTGACCAACGTCCCGCCCGCGCGAGTCTGCGCCGCCGTGTCCACGAGCCTGACCGTGCGCTTTTTCCTGCCTTGAGTGAAGTATTGAATCGTGGCCTGATTGCTGATTTCAGAAGAGTCGCGCTCCCATACCTTCACGTCATCATTGTGAATCGTCCGCCCGCCTATCCCGCTATCTATCGTCGCAAACACAGCCGCCGCGCTCTCACCGGTGTTGCGCTTGACGCTGATTTGAACGAGGCCATTGTCGAAAGTAATGAAGCCATGAAAATCGCCGAGGATGCTCTGCACGGTCTCAATCAGCGGTCGCTGCTCTTCCGTGCGACCGGGTATCTCGTAGCGAGTCGAGTACCGAGCGCCCGCGTAGCTCGCCGCGCTGCTCACCGCTGCCGCGTCGAAATCGCCGCTCGCAAGTCCGAGCGAATTGTTAGGATCGCGCAATAAATCCTTCAATATCAATACAGGGTTCGCGCTCGGCTGGCTGGTATCAAGCAGCTTGCGCCCGTTGCCGATTTCCATCCTGATGTCGTCGGCCTCGAGCTCGTCTAATCGATCCTTGATTTCGTCAGTGATCGGAAACGTCGCGTAGCCATACGCAACGAAATTGTGCGCCTCAGTGTCCAGCGGGAAGCGACCGAGATTCGGCGGCACAGTGTCAACCGCTCCGCCAAGATGGACTTCGATAGCAGTCGCAGGAGTGATATTAAACAGCTTCATTTTCGACGCGACAATATCTCCGGCGTCGAACGCCCCGCCCGCTGTCGTTGATGAGATTATGAAATTGACATTTAAATAACCGTTTTCTTCCTGTGCTCTGTATATGACTGGACGGATGAAAAAATTACCCGCACCGTAGACGATGGGCAGAGCCTCCGCCTCTTCGTCTTGCTGTCGCTTTTTGCGTAGCGTGCGAAATCCTGCCTGCTGAATATTTTTTCGAGGGATAGGGATGTCAATCGCATCCCAAAAGAAGCTCGCCGTGAGGTCGACCGTGTAGTCATTGTTAAAGGTCGGACGGCCCGAATAACCCCACCAGAAAAGCACTGCATCGAGCGCGTCAGGTGAGTAGCAATAGATCGTAATGCGCTTGTCCTCGAACACCTCAAGCGCATCGAGGGCCACAAACGGAAACGACCCGCCAACGTCGGGCAGGTCGTCAAGCTGAATCGTGAGCTTTGAAAAATCGCGCCGCTTGCGATCTACGAGACCCGCTTCGAAGCTCGGTATCGAGACGATTCGATTCGCCTCGTAGACGTTCCCGGCATAAGTCACCTGCTCGCCCGATGAGTAGAATTTAGTCCCCGTGTCGAGCTCCCACTTGAGCAACCAGACGGGCGCACGTAGATTCTTCTGCCCTATCAGTGCTGTGATCGATGCTGGAACCGTTCTACCCATATCAATTCAGAAATAAGACATTGACCTGACCGCTCCAGGTGCAAGGCCCGGAGCGCGTGAACGCGATCCCTGTGTCGGTGAAGATCGCCGTGTGTCTGCCCGTCGTGCTCACCCCTGAGATGTCGATAGCGTCCACTTCGTCAGGATCGTAGACAAAAAACTCCCGATCACTTCCAGATGCCTGTTTCCGCGCGATAAAAAACGCCTCGATCGAATCCTTCTCTGTCTTGCTCAACTCTTCGAAGCTCAACGCGCGATGCGTATGCGCGGCCGTGCTCTTGAGATAACTGCGATGGTTCAAGTCATCATACACTCTCAGCGTCTCACGAAACTCGACGCTTGAGCTATAACCGAAACTCGGCATAACGGGAAACACAGCCATGTTAGTTCGTCATCTTCTTCACGGTCTTTTTGACCCGATCAAAGTGCCTGCCTTGAATATTCGAAGGTGTGAGCACCTCTCGCCCTTCAAGGAAATCGGTAACGCCCGATCTATCGAGTGAGACACTAAGCGTCCCTCCACCTGATCTCGACTGGGGCGAGGTCGGGAACGGGATGATCGTTGGAGGTCGCTGAGACCTTGATCCGCCGCCGCCGGCAGCCGCTCCACCAGCGCCGCCCCCGGCAGCAGCCCCTTCTTGCGCCCGCGCAGCCTGACGCGAACGATCCGCCAGTCCTCTCAACACGCCCGCAAGCGCCGTCAGAGCCACGCCCGCCGCTATTAATCCAATGCCGGCAGCCGGATTGAAAAAGAGCATCCCGGCTCCGAGTGAAATAAAAAACTGTCCCCAATACTCTGCGAGGTTGGCGATCAACTCCAGGAAGACCGCTTTCATGTTCGCCCCGAAGTCTTCGCCCGACGCGACCATCCGCCTGAGCGAGTCGCCGATACCATCGGCCACCGCTTGGAATGTCGCCCCACTCCTGATCCAGTCCTCGATGAATGATTCCGTTGCGAGGCCCACCCCTAAAACAATCGCTTCTTGATTACTCAACTCTCTGTTTAGTAGTGCAATTTGCTGACGGTACAACTCTGCGTTTTGTGACGCAAATCCGAACGCGCGGGCAACCCGTTCCAGGTCGCGCGCCTGCTGATCTAACAGGTCTCGCTCCGCGTCACGTCGCGTGTCTCTGCCTATACGCCGCTCGCGCGATTGTAGCTCTTGCTGCTCCAGCACGAATCGAGTCGTCCGGTCCTCACGCAGGCGAATCTCGCGCTCCTCTCGCAGCATCTCCGTGACCTGCTTGATACGATCTTCTCGTTGCTTTCGTAAATGCTCGAACTGCTCGCGTCGCTGTTTTTGATAGAACACGATCTCGTCTTTGGTGATTTGATCGAGTCCCCGGATATAGATCGTTCGCAGTCTGTTGAGGTTTTCAGCAGTCAGTTGATTATTGGCGGCAAGCTCGTTCTTGCGGGTAGCGAATTCCAATCCGGCGAGCGTTCGCCGCTCATCGAATTGCCGCTTGTCCTCCCTGAGCGCCGCTATAGTCGCGCGCACTACCTCTTGCTCTAATTGAGAAGTCACGCTCGCTAGAGCTTTGAGCGCCGCCGCTTGCTTCGTCGCAGCAGCAGCGGCTTTATTGCTGCCATCGGTAAACGCGCCCATGCGCTTCGCCGTCGCCTCGGTAAGATCGACCAACTCGCGCGTGGCAGGCGAGAGCAGTGATTTCTGAGTGTTATAAAGGCGTCGGGCTTCGGCGTCGGAGCGCGCGCTCGCCGCGGCCTCCGCTTTCATCGCATCGATCAACGCGCGAGTGTCGCCCTCCAGCGCGCGCGCCTGTACTCGGCGATCCCTTATCCCCTGCGCAGCGAGCACGTCTACTCCTCTGTCCACCACCTCTTCCGCGCCGACCACGCCCTGTATACCTTCGATTGAAATTTTAGGCGCTCGTATCTCCTTCAGCGCGACGGACAATCTCAGCGCGGCGAGTTCAGCGTTGAACATTCGATTAGTCGCCTTGCTCAACTCCTCAGCAAAGCCCTTCAGGGAGTCGATATCGCTATTGAGCGCGCGAGTCAGCAGGTCGATATCCTTCTCGCCTGCTCCCGCCTGTTGAGCGAGGTCGATCAGCTTCTCGGTCGTGAAGCCGAATACATCCCGCATTACTCGCGCGGTCGCTACGCTATCGGCCATCTTTCTCTGCTGCTCCGCAAGGGCCACTGACGCCTCCCGAATCGTGTCCCGATAATTTTCGGTCATCGGGATCAGTTCGGCTTCGGTCGTAAACCCTACCCTGCTCTGCTCACG